>CAZTKB010000160.1:0-8088 GCA_964614125.1 uncultured Desulfobacterales bacterium
TTCCCCCCCCCCCTGCGGGGTTGGGCCGGGCCAGGCCTTTTTTTCCCCCCCCCCCCCCTGGTGGGGGAGGGCAGGGTGGGGGGGAGTCAAAGCGTGACCAGCCACCTCCGCTCCGGCAATACCGATAAACAGCCCGCCGTCCCGGGGGATGCGGTTATGGACCAAAGGCTCCGATTTTTGCAGGTATATTGACGGAACCGTGAGGGAAAACAGGTTATTCTTGATAATCATTTTTGAATCGGATAAACAGAAAGATCATCCATCGATAACCCCAATCAGCGAGAAAACCCATGGCAAAAGTCCAGTTCTGGCCCGATTATTATATTCGTAACAAGCGGTCCGCCTATGATGCGATCAAAATGATCAAACCGGGGCAACGCGTGTTCATCGGCTCTTCTTGCGGAGAACCCCAGCACCTGGTCCGGGTCCTTGCGGACACATCCAGCAATTTCACCGATCTGGAGATTGTCCGGGTAATGTCCATGGAAAGCACTCCGCTGACTTTGATTGCCAACAAAACCCAGGACCAGAGCATGAACATCCGCTCGTTTTACCTGGGGTCCGCCAAACCCAAAAGCCTGGCCAGAAACATGCGGTTCATCACCCCCATGAACCTGTCCGCGATCCCGCGGCTGTTCAAGAGCCGGATGATGCCCATTCACGTGGCATTGATCCAGACATCCCCGCCGGATGATTTTGGATGGATGAGTCTGGGGATATCGGTGGACATTACCTTGGCCGCGGCCCAGTCCGCGGATATGGTGATTGCCCAGATCAACCCGAAAATGCCCCGGGTTTTGGGGCAGAGCTTCATCCATGTCAACGATGTCGATGTGTTCGTCGAGTACGAGGAGAATCTGTTGACGATTCCCAAAATTCCGGAAATGGAGTCCGCCAACAACATCGGCAGGCTTCTGGCCCGGCTGATCGATGACGGATCGACGATCCAGATCAGCCCCGGTACCACCCCGCAGGCCACGATGATTGCCCTGCAGGACAAAAACGACCTGGGAATCCATACCCAGTACATGACTACGGATATCATGCATCTGTTTTCCAAGGGGGTCATCACCAATCGGTACAAGGGATATAATAACGGTAAAATGGTGGCCAGTGCGGCGATCGGGGATGAAAACCTATATGAATTCATCAACGACAACCCGGCAATCGAATTCCATCCCTCGGATTATGTCAACGATCCCACGGTGATTTGCCGCCATAAAAAGATGATTTCGCTCAACGTAGCCACCCGGATCGACCTGACAGGGCAGGTTGCAGCGGATTCCCTGCCCTATACCCAGTTTTCGGGGGTGACGGGGATCATGGATTTTGTCCGTGGAGCCACCCTCGCGGAGGGAGGAAAGTCGATCATGCTGTTGCCCTCGACCGATTCGACCGGTAAAAAAAGCCGGATCGTTCCTCTGTTGACGGATACCGCGGTGGTGGTTCCCCGGGGGGACGTCAACTATGTCGCGACGGAATTCGGAGTGTTCAACCTTTTCGGGAAGAGTTTCCAGGAACGGGCGCTGGGAATGATCAGCATCGCCCATCCGGATTTTCGGGACGAGTTGTTTTTTGAAGCCAAGAAAATGGGGCTGTTCAGCTCCGAACGGACGTTGACGGAGTCCATGCACGGCATATATCCGGTCAAACTGGAGGAAACCCGGAAAATCAAAGATCAGATCGTCACGATCCGCCCCGCCAAGCCGGTGGATGAACGTCGGATACAGGAACATTTTTACGAGCTGGATAAAAACGACGTGGTATCCCGGTTTTTTCATGAAAAAACCACCTTTCTCCGAAAGGAAGTTCAGGGGATTTCCCAGATTGATTACTGCAAGAACCTGACCATGCTGGCAGTGGTGGGCGAATTCGGTTTCGGAAAGGTCGTAGCCATCGGGGAATATCTACTGGAGGAATCCCGGAATTTGGCCGAGGTCGCTTTTTCGGTCAGTCGACCCTATCAGGGATTCGGACTTGGGAAGATTCTGATCCGGAGACTGGCGGAAGCCGCGATGGAGAATGGCATTGACGGTCTGATTGCCTTTACCAACCCGGACAACCAGGGAATGATCCGGCTGTTTCAGACCCTGCCATATCGGGTCAGCAAAAAATATGAAGACGACGTGCTGGTTCTGACATGTCGTTTCACGGAACCGGAGAAATCCCAATCAGATAGGGAGTAGCACACTCATGAAACAAATCAGGGTACGGTTTCTGCCTCATGAAAAGGAAATAACCACTGACGAGGGAACCAATCTGCTGCGCGCGGCCATGGAAGCCGGCGTTCATATCAACGCATCCTGCGGCGGAGAGGGGGTTTGCGGGAAATGCCGGGTGATCATCGAGTCCGGTTCAATCGAGGGAGGGATCACGGAAAAGCTGAGTGCGGCGGATATCGACAAGGGAATCCGTCAGGCTTGTCTGGCGACGGTCCATACTGATTTAGTGGTCCGGATACCGGTGGAATCCGTAATCGACGCCAGTGTGTTGAATATGCAGAGCACCCCGCGATGCACGGCCCGCATTCAGGAACCGGATTTCAATGAACTGAAGGAACAGGGGCTGTTTATGGCCCCGGTGGAGAAAAAATATCTGGAACTCCCTGCGCCCACGGCTCAGGACAACCTGCCTGATGTCTCACGTCTGGTCAGTTTCCTGAAACTGGAACATGGAGAGCACCGGCTGGTAGTATCTCTTCCGGTTATCCGGAAACTTCCGGCCATTCTCAGGCAGAGCGATTTCAGGATCACCGCCACGCTGGCCCGGCCGGTTCAGGAGGGCCGGAAAACCCATATCATCAATGTTCAGCCGGGTGATACCACGAACCGCAATTATGCCGTGGCTGTGGATATCGGAACTACCACGGTTTATGGCCAACTGATCGATCTGATCAGCGGCGAGGTGATGGCGCAGCACGGCACGTTCAACAGCCAGATCAGCTATGGGGAAGATGTCATCAGCCGGATCATGTTTGCGGAAAAACCCGGAGGACTGGAAAAGCTGCACGAAGTGGTGATCGGTGATATCAACCAGATCATCGGAAAACTGGTGAAGCGGTCCCGTATCGATCGGGACGATATTTCGGCTATTACCTTGGCCGGAAACACCACGATGACCCAGCTTATGCTCCAAGTGGATCCCCGGCATCTCCGGCGGGCGCCTTATGTGCCGGCTTCCACGCTGTATCCGCCGATTATGGCGCGCACTCTCGGAATCGAACTGGGGGATCACGTCACCGCTCTGGTATATCCTCAGATATCCAGTTATGTCGGGGGGGATATCGTGTCCGGAGTGATGGGATCCGGAATGTACCGGACGGAGGAACTGACTCTCTATCTGGATATCGGGACCAACGCCGAGATTGTAATCGGAAACAAGGACTGGCTGGCATGCGCCGCCTGTTCCGCGGGACCTGCTTTCGAAGGAGGAGGCATTACCTTCGGCATGCGGGCTTCCAAGGGAGCAATCGAGGATTTTTCCATCGATCCGGTTTCCCTGGAACCCATGAATATCACCATCGGGAATGTCCGGCCCAAGGGGATTTGCGGATCCGGGTTGATCATCATGGTCGCCACCATGTTCGAACTGGGAATCATCAACAGCAAGGGAAAATTCAACAGGGATCTGAAAACCCCGCGCATCCGCGAGACCGACGGCATCACGGAATATGTCCTGGCATGGGCCGAGGAAACACAGGTTGACCGGGATCTGGTTCTGACCGAGCCGGATATCGACAACCTGATCCGGGCCAAGGGGGCCATCTTCAGTGGATGCATGACCTTGCTGGAAGAGGTGGGGCTGACGGTGGAGGATGTCCAGCGGATCATTCTGGCCGGAGGATTCGGAAGCTACGTGGATCTGGAAAAGGCAATGACCATTGGTTTATTGCCGGAGATGGACCCTTCCCGGGTGACGTTTGTCGGAAACGGTTCTCTGATGGGTGCCCGCATGAGTTCCCTGACCAACCGGATCCGTCTCGACGTCGTGGATGTGACCAAAAAAATGACCAATTTTGAGTTGTCTGAAACCCATTCGTATATGGATAATTATGTCGCGGCTCTGTTTCTGCCTCACACGGATATCAATAAATTTCCTCGACTGAAGGCGCGGCTGGAGGCACGCAGCCATGTCGCAAACAGGGGTTAGAAACTGATTGAAATTCATTTTTTTTAAAATAATATCGTTTATTTGAAGTTTTTCCCGATTCTGTTGTCGAAACGTCACATTCTATTGACAAACGTCTCGTCTTGAGATAGGCGTTACTATTCCCCGATCTGCGTCCGTGCTAGGCCTATCGCCGTCAGCTGATCGATATTTTCAGAAAAACGGAAAAATATCTGCGCATGCAGATTTCTCATAATCCGATACCAGACCGAAAGGAGGATGATGTTCCCAAAAATGCCGGGTCCTGTGGCGGACCGGGCTCATCGTTTGGAAGGTGCTAACCCTGTGATTGTCCATTAACCATTACTATCGATGACACCATTTTGCCATCTACAAAAGGAGGTAACATTGGGCTTAGACATTGTGAAAGAATCGTATGCCGGTGCGATCCGGGAAATTACGCTGGGTGCCGGTCCCAAAGCCGTGACCGTAGGCGGTGAAACCTGCTATCCGTTTTACCAGTTCGAAGGGAAGATGCCCCACAAGCCCAAAATCGCCATGGAAGTGTGGGATATCCAGCCGGAAGAATGGCCGGAAGCGGCGATCAGTCATTTCAAGGATGTCGCCGGAGATCCGGCCGCCTGGGCCAAAAAATGCGTGACGGATTTCGGCGCGGAACTGGTGGTTCTGCAGCTGAAAAGCGTAGATCCCAACGGTCAGGATGCTACGCCGGAAGAGGCGGCTGCAACGGTCAAAAAAGTTCTCTCTGCGATTGATGTCCCTCTGATTCTGTGGGGATCTGCCAATGCACAGAAGGATGAAGCGGTTTTCAAGAAAGTGGCGGAGGAATGCCAGGGCGCAAACCTGATCATCGGTCCGGTGGAAGACAAGAACCACAAGGGAATCGGGGCGGCCGCCATGGGGTATGGCCACACGATCATTTCTTCCTCTCCGATCGATGTCAACCTGGCCAAACAGGTCAACATTCTGCTGGAAAACCTGGGTGTCCCGACCAATCGGATGCTGATCGACCCGACGACCGGTGGATTGGGATACGGACTGGAGTATTCGTATTCGGTTATGGAACGGCTGCGAATGGCTGCCCTGAACCAGGGGGACGACAAACTGCAGCTTCCGATTGTTAACAATCTGGGCAACGAAGTGTGGAAGTGTAAGGAAGCCAAGCAGACCGCGGAGGAAGCCCCGGTTCTTGGCGATCCGGAAAAACGGGGGATCCTGATGGAAGCGGTCGGCGCGATCACTTACCTGATGGCCGGTTCCGACATCCTGATCATGAGACATCCGGAATCCATCCGGATGGTCAAATCCTATATCGAACTTCTGTTCAACGGCGGGTCCGCCAAAGAAATCACCCCGATTTCGAAGCAGCTCGCGCCTGTAACGGTCGATCTGGCAGCCCTGGCTCCGGCGCCGGATCTGACGATTGCGGAAGAAAAAGCGAAGGCGGCTCCGGCGGCTAAGGCGGAAGCGCCCAAAGCGGCGGAGAAACCGGCTGCTGAGGCTCCGGCAGCTCCCAAAGTCGAAGCCCCACCCAAAGTGGAAGCCAAAGCCGAACCTGTTGCGGCACCGGTAGTCGATAAAGCGGCCGAGGAAGCTGCAGCTAAAGCCAAGGCCGAAGCCGCGGCCAAAGCCGAAGCGGAAGCCAAGGTTCAGGCGGAAGCCGCGGCCAAAGCCAAGGCGGAAGCAGATGCCAAGGCCAAGGCGGATGCCGAAGCCAAAGCGAAAGCGGATGCGGAAGCAGCGGCGAAGGCGGAAGCTGCTGCAGCAACTGCCAAACGGGAGGCCGAAGAAGAGGCTATCCGTCAGCAGCGGGCCAAGGAACGGGAAGAAAGACTGGCGAAAAAAGCGACAGCTCCCACCGATACAGTATCTATGACGGCTGCTTCGATTCAGCTGTCGTCGACGGATAAGATTCTATTGTTGCTTAAACGTATCCACCGACGCGAATCATGAGGCAGTCTGACCGATTCGTTTTGTCATCCAAAATTCGACTATATGCCAGATCGCATACAACCATGAGGAGGAACCTCTAATGGCAGAAGAGATCAAATTGAAAAAAGTTGCCGACGCCGCAAAAGAACCGAAAGCCGAAAAAGCCGCCAAAAAGGCGGATCCGGTTGCCGCGTCCATTGATGTCGCCACACAGCAGATGATTCGACGCGCCCAGGAACTGGGGGTAGAAACCATTTTCGACCGGGCGGAAGCCATGAAACCGTGTAATATCGGTATTCAAGGTACCTGCTGCAAAAATTGCGCGATGGGCCCCTGCCGCTTGCCGCTCACCAAATCTCTGGGAGATGGACCGGATGAGAGAAAAGGTCTTTGTGGAGCTACAGCCAATACGATTGCGGCCCGAAATTTCGCGCGGATGGTCGCGGCCGGCGCTGCTGCTCATTCCGATCACGGCCGGTGTGTGGCCGAAGTGTTCATGGCGGTTGCCCGAAAAGAGTCCAAAGACTATCAGATCAAGGATACCGATAAATTGCGGGCCATCGCTCCCGCATTGGGTGTCGCCACGACAGTGACCACCGAAGACGGCAAGGAAGTCGATCGGGATGTGGACGAAATTGCGTTGGAAGTCGCCGAGATCGCTTTGGCCGAATGGGGGAAACCGGAAGGGGAGTTGGCCTACCTCAAACGGGCGCCGCAGCCGCTGTATGAAAAATGGAAAAAGATGGGCGTTCTGCCCCGGAATATCGACCGGGAGATCGTCGAGATTATGCACCGCACCCATATGGGAGTGGACCAGGACTATAAAAATATCGTCAAACAATGCTCCCGGGCTTCCCTGGCGGATGGATGGGGTGGATCCATGTTGGCCACCGATCTCCAGGACGTTCTGTTCGGAACCCCGTTTCCGCTGCAGTCCGAAGCCAATTTGGGAATCATGAAAGAAGACCATGTCAACATCATTATCCATGGACATGAGCCGGTCCTGTCAGAGATGATCGTGGCCGCCTGCCAGACCAAGGAAATGACCGACTATGCGAAAAGCATGGGGGCCAAGGGAATTCAGCTCGGCGGAATCTGCTGCACCGGCAATGAAATCCTGCAGCGGCACGGCGTACCGCCGGCAGGCACCTTCCTCCAGCAGGAACTGGCCATTGTTACCGGTGCGTGTGACGCGATGGTCGTTGACATCCAGTGCATTTTCCAGAACCTGGCGAATGTGGCCAAGTGTTTCCACACCAAACTGATCACCACCCATCCGATCGCCCGAATGGAACAGGACAACGTCATCCATATCGAATTTGACGAACATCATGCCATGGATGATGCGAAGCGGATTGTTCGAATGGCGATCGAGAATTTCAAGAACCGCCGCGCGGAGGTCATGATCCCCCGACAGAAAGCCACGCAGATTGCGGGTTTCGGTGTCGAATCTATCCAGTATCACTTGGGTGGAACCTTCCGGGGGGATTACTACACCCTGAACGACAACATCATTAACGGCCGCATCCGCGGTATTGCCGGTGTCGTCGGCTGCAACAATGCCGGAACCCGCCACAATGAAGGCCATATCGCAGTCGTGAAAGAGCTGATCAAAAATGACGTGATTGTTCTGACCACCGGTTGTAACGGAATCGCCTGCGCCATGGAAGGGCTTCTGACGCCGGAAACCGCGGCGGTATACTGCGGGCCGGGGCTGGCTGAAGTCTGTGAAACCGTCGGTATTCCGCCGGTTTTGCATCTGGGCTCCTGCGTGGATAACAGCCGAATCCTGTTGGCTGCCACCGAGGTGGTCAAGGCCGGCGGTTTGGGCAACGATATCTGTGATTTGCCCGCGGCTGGAAGCGCGCCGGAATGGATGAGTGAAAAAGCCATCAGTATCGGCCATTATTTTGTCACCTCCGGCGTGTATACGGTCTTCGGAGTGACCATGCCGGTAACGGGTGCCCCGGTTTTCCAGAATTATCTCTACAATGAACTGGAAAAAATTTACGGCGGAATGTGGGATTT
>CAZTKB010000161.1:0-4888 GCA_964614125.1 uncultured Desulfobacterales bacterium
AAGTCGGTCAGGGCGCCCAGACCCAGAAAAATCAGGGGCGGAATGATTTCCCAGTGGATCCCGTATTCATAGAATTTCCACAGCAAGCCCACCTGGGGCTCCATCAGGCCAGCCAGCGGCAGATTCGCCAGGATGATCCCGAAACCGATGGGCAACAACAGCAAGGGTTCATATTGCCGGGCGATCGCCAGATAGATAAGTACCAGGCCGATGATCCACATCAACACCATACCAGGAGTGATCTGGAGAAACCCGGTCGTAGACAGGATGGTCAATAATTTTTCCATCATTTGGCGTTCCATCCAGCGCAATATCGTTCGATCAACAGGGTCGTCAGTTTGATGGCGCCGTACAACAACGACATCCCTGCAAAAACGCCTGCGATTCCCGCGATAAAAATTCCCACTGCCTCGCCCATCTTTCCCTCCTTGACAGCCGTATTACCGGTTGGCCTTTTTCACGCCCAATTGATCCAGCGCGATGATCATCTTGCAGATGTTGGCCGACCCCTCCACCATGCTGTATGTCGGGGCGTCCCGGTAATACCTGGCCACCGGATATTCTTTGGAATAGCCGTAGGCGCCCAGAATCCGCATGGCAAAATTCGCACATTTGGTGGCCGTTTCCCCGGCCAGGTATTTGGCCTGGGCGACATCGAGCCCGTTGTTCAGCATCCCCTTGTCCTTGGCGACCGCCGCTTTGTACACGAGCATCCGGGCCGCCTCGATATCGGTCGCCATCTGAGCGATCAAATCCTGGTTCATCTGGAACTCCCCGATCGGCTTTCCAAACTGTTTCCGGGTGTTGCAATACTTGACAGCCTCATCCAGACATGCCTGAGACAATCCCACGCCGCCGGCTGCGGCGGACAGGCGCGTATGGTTCAGGGACCCGAACAAAATCTTGGCTCCATCCCCCACTTTTCCCAGAATATTTGCTTTGGGAATCCGGACATTGTCAAAAAACAGCTCTCCGGTCGGGGACGAATGGGATCCCAGTTTTTCAAGAACCGTCGTCTTGATGCCCGGGAAATTTTTCGGCTCGATCACAAACGCGGAAAGCCCCTTGGATCCCTTGGACCGGTCGGTATAGGCATAGCAGATCAGGACATCGGCCAGATGGGCGTTCGAAATCCAGGTCTTGGATCCGTTCAATAGAAAGCAATCTTCCTGTTCATCGGCCGTAGATTTCATGGACATGGTATCCGAGCCCGCGTCCGCCTCGGTGATCCCGAATCCGCCCAGATACTCGGCCGTGCACAATTTCTGGATATATTTTTTCTTTAACTCCTCGGATCCGTATGTCAGAATCGTGTAGGCACACCCCAATACCTGCATATTCACCTGCACCCGCAGCGAGCTGGACGCTTTAGCGATTTCCTCAGTAACGATCATCGCGGCCAGCCAGCCCATATTCTCCCCGCCATATTCTTCGGGAATCACAGTTCCGAAAAATCCCAGGTCCCCCATCGGCCGGACAGCCTCTTCATAGGGGAAATAATTCTTTTCATCCCATTCGTCTGCAAACGGAGCGATTTTTTTTCGAGCAAACTCACTAACCGCCTTTTTCAACATCGACAATTCCTTGGAAAGTCCAAAATCCATCTCGGCACCTATTCTGTTGTTTCGTTTTTGATCATGGGCCGGGGAAATCATCCTCCAAACGGGTTTTCCCACCGATGCCCGGAATGATCCAGTAATGGAGCAAATTCAATGCCAGCATGAAATGCCCTGTTACCTGATGGGAATATAAGTTGTTATTTTATATAGATACCCGGAAAAACCAATTCCGAGGGGAGGATCGAATATGTCCATTTATTTGGACATATCATCCCGGAAATTGAGGGGTAAATAGAGACAAGATTTTAATTTTATATAAAAATAAAAAATTGTCCAAAAAATTGGACATGTCCTTTAATTTGGTCATTCGGCAGGAAGTATCGGAGAAGACCGAAGTGGTGGGAAGGAGGTGATCAGGTCGGGTCGGGGCTCATCCGCCGAAGTTTTTCATACAAGGCGGAACGGTGGATCCCCAAGACTGCAGCGGCTTTTCGTTTGTTGCCCCCGGTTTGCCGGAGGGTTTCCAGAATGGTTTGTCTCTCTGTTTCTACCAGCACCTGCTTCAAGGTTCCCGGTGAAACAGGGAGGTGGGGAAAGATGGATTTCATCTCGTTTCCGGTCAGTATCGGCGAGAGATCCCCGGCGCGGATGACCGTTTCCCGGGACACGATCATCACCCTTTCCAGGACATTGCGTAATTCCCGAACATTGCCCGGCCAGGAATATTTTCGGAGAATGTCCAGTGCCTCGTCATCGATTCGGGAAGGACCCCACCCGATCTCTTCTTTCAACCGGGTCATGAGATGCAGAGCGATGACCGGGATGTCCTCCGGAATCCGCCGCAGGCTGGGTGCCTGGATCTGAAATACATTGACCCGGAAATACAAATCCATCCGGAACAACTCTTTCCGGACCAGTTCGGCCAAGTTCTGGTTGGTGGCGGCGATCAGGCGAAAATCAACATCGATGGACCGGGTACTTCCGAGGCGGTCGACCGTCCGTTCCTGGAGAACCCGAAGCAGCTTGGCCTGCAGGGGAAGGGGAAGCTCCGCAATTTCATCCAGAAAAATCGTCCCCCCTCGAGCCAGTTCGAATTTACCCGGCTTGCCGGTCGCGCGGGCTCCACTGAACGCACCTTCCTCGTATCCGAACAACTCGCTCTCAAACAGCTCCTGGGGAATGGCGGCGCAATTGACTCGGATAAAGGGTTCCCTGGCTCGCTGGCTGCAACTGTGAATGTATTGCGCAATCACTTCTTTTCCGGTTCCGGTTTCTCCGGTGATCAGAACCGAGGCGTTCGTCCGCGCTGCCTGAAAAGCGCTTTCCCGAACCGATTGGATCGGATCGGAGCGTCCGGCAATGACAGCGGCCGTATTCCGGTTGCGCACCTGCTCCTGCAGGGCCAGAATCTTTCCGTTCAGCTGGTCGATCCGGCGGTGCAACTCGAGGACTTTGGAAGTCTCGTTGAAAATCCCTTTCCCGACCGCACCGATGATTTCGTCTTGTCTGTTCCGGAGAGGAATCCGGGAGATGACCTGCTGACGCCCGGCAATATACAGGGTGTCCCCGATCCGTGCACGTCCCTCTTCCAACACATCATGAAGTCTGGTTTCCGGGATGACCTCGGAAATATGTTTTCCGACAGCATTCTCCGGATCAATGTTGATCAGACTTTTGCAAAAGCGGCTCATGAACCGGATGATTCCCCGCCGGTCAATCACGATGGGGCATTCGTAGGGATTGTCGACCAAGGCATTCACCATGTCCTCGTCGAGCTCTCCAAACCCCCCTGAAATCAAGCTGTTTCCCATCATCTTCCACCGAGCCGACCGACATGCCTCATCCCATCCGTTCCTTTCCGACCAGTCCGAGCAACTCCCCGATATTAATGACCTGATTCTTGCCCATAACGCTTTTCAGATATTCCACATCCAGAATCGCCTGCATCTGTTCCCGCGAAAGCTGCTGAAGATAGGCCTCATCCGAGGCCAACCGATTGATAAACGAAAGGGCGCCGGAATTGGTCCGGCCATATTTCTCCGTGAGCAGATCCAAATACCGCCGGGTGTTTTCCCGGAGTTCATCGGTACTCAACTGCCGGATAGACCGGAACGCCTGTGCCATCTGATCGCTGCCCGGCAGCGAGGGATGTTCCACCACCTGGCGAAAGGTTCGGCTGAAACGCTCCATGCCGGAATAGATATGGCGGTTCTGCACCATGTTCATTCCCGCCCATCCAGCCCGGAGCCATTTGAATACACTGATCCGCACTTTCGGGCTTCCGGATCCGATTTCCTCGAAAAACATGACCGAGCCGGCGCCGTACATATAGGAACTGACCCAGCCCAGACCGGGTTTGTTCAATCCCTTGTCGTTGGAATAGAGGTATTCCCAGTTGTCATCCCTACCCAGAACCAGTCCTTTTTTCCCGACATCCGAAAGGGAGTTCTGCAAAGACATGGATACCAGGAGGTTTCGCCCCTGATACCGGGCAAGGGCCAAGGTTCGGTGGACATCATAGCCGTAGTAGGTTCCCGTGAATTCGTCCGGCGTGATCTCCTCGTATTCCACCCCTTTAATCAAAACCGGTTTTTCCAACCCCGGCAGCATGCCGCTGATCCGGGGGAGGTTCCGGCCGTTGCCGTCCACGCTTTTCCAGTAGGCAAGCCGGATGGAGGAAGGCGAGAGGATGTGGGACGGGATATCCGGATGGTATCCCATATCCAGAATCCGTTTCAGACTGGCGCGTACCTCAAACTGATAAAAGGCAGTCGACATCTCCGGCTTATTGTTCATGACATACCGGATTTCCGGAGACGGCCCGGAGCCGGTAAATTCCAACACCTTCCCAATACGCCCCATATCCAGGGAATTCCCGGATTCCGGCCCCACCAGGGTCAACAGATAGTCCAGTCCGGCCGACACCTCGACGGAAACAGCCGTTTCCGTGCCGGACGAAACCGGTTCCTCCGCAAAACCCCAACTTGCCGGCATCACAGAGAGAGCCAGCCATACCAGCCACCATATTCGAAACATGAATCGCATCCTTGATAAAATCGTAAAAAGGCAAAATTCAAATGGTTTTGAAAAAAGTTCGCAGGCAAGGCGCGCCAATCCTGAGGAATGAGGCGTACTTGTCGTACGCCGCAGTGACGAAGGATGCAGCGCAACGCAGCATCCGAACTTTTTACGAAGCCATTATCCTTATTCAAATGGTTTTGAAAAAAGTTCGCAGGCAAGGCGCGCCAATCCTGAGAAATGAGGCGTACGACAAGTACGCCGCAGTGACGAAGGATGCAGCGCAACGCAGCATCCGAACTTTTTACGAA
>CAZTKB010000161.1:4988-8078 GCA_964614125.1 uncultured Desulfobacterales bacterium
GCCATTATCCTTGATTATCGTGCGCTACAGGATTCCATGGATCGACTGCACCAGTCCATCCAACTCGGAATCGGAAAAACAATACCGCATCTGCAGAAAACGGCTGCGGAATTCCTGAACACGGGATTGGACGGATCGGTTCAGAATAATCACATCCTGCAGCAACCCGGCTAACTCCCGAAAATCCGCTTCCATCATGCCGAACCGGGTCATTTCGGAGACTCCCATGCGGAGATATCCGGCCGCGCTGAAACCTTCCTCATCCGGTCCGGCCTGGTAATTGACAATGATGTTATTTTTCTCGAGCCGGTCGGCGATCTCCGGCCCCCGGCCGTACCCGACCGGAAGTATCACCTGGTGGGTTTCGGTATAGGAGAGGGCAGGATCTCCGGCGACCGCGAACCCACAATCCGCCAAGGCGGCGGCAAACGCCTTGGCGTTGGCGATCACCTGTTTCTGGTAATCATCCCGAAACTCGTTCATCTCATAGGACGCCATCAGCAGGGCTAACAGCGTGCCCAGGTGATGGTTGCTGACGCTGCCCGGAAACGCCCGGCGTTCCACGGCCTCCCAGAAGGGATATCGCCAGTTCTCCCGGGACATATCGGAAGCGATGATCCCCCGCTGCGGTCCGAAAAAGGTTTTGTGGGTGGAGCCGGTCACAACATCGGCTCCCTCGGCAAAAGGTTTTTGAAACCAGGGCCCCAGAAGGCCGGTCACATGAGCCGTGTCATACATCAATACCGCGGGACTCCCGGCGGCATCCAACATCCGTCGGATTTCCTGAACCGGTTCCCGGTAGAGTACCATGCTTTTTCCCAAGACGACCAGTTCCGGCTGGAACCGGTCAATCCAATCCGGAAGGGCTGCCATATCGATCCGAAAAGGATCCTCGGCAAGGACCGGAAAATTGGTCACCGCCGGCTTGTCGGTGGCCGGATCCCGGGCGACAAAATCCCGGAGCGCGCCCATTGGTTGGGCGCTGAGATGGCCGCCTTTGATGATGTGGTGGTTCATCACCCGCCGGATGCGTCGCTGTTCGGACTTCCGATCCGCCAGATTCAGGTAATCCACCAGGGCGCTGAACACCGTGACATTGGCCATCTGTCCGGATACCGGCCGCGTTTCCACCTGCCGGCACCCCAGATATTGCCGCAACTCGTTTCGGAGCCGGGTTTCCACCTCTCCGATGAACTCCACACCCTGGTAGTAAAAGACTTCCGAATCCCGGAAGGCTCGGACTTTTTTATGTTCGGCATACCGTCCGCATGGGTCCAGAATCGACAGCATCCGGGTGACAGCCGAAGAAGTCTGTTCCGAAGGTATCAGGTTGACGCATTCAACCCTGCGCCATCGGTGGTTTTGGATGGCCGATTGCACCAAAATCGCCGCGGCGGCCTTCTTGTCTGTGGCATCCGGAACCGGAATTTCTTCCACATAGATTTGGTCATGGAAAATCGGCCGGGCGACGGGCGGAGCCTCACTGCGCAGATGGTACGGCACGATCACCGCTCGGCACCGTTTTCCTCGGATGTCCACTTCCACCTCATCCCCCTCCATGAGTCGGCTGTCGATGAGAGCGGATCCGATGGAACGCATCCCTTTTTCTCCGGTCAGCGCCGAAAGGAGTCCCTCTCCGTCGGATATCCAGAAAGGAACCATGGTCCCGCTCGTCACGGTCCCCACCCGGATCCCGTCTCGAAATACGGGGCATCCGGCACGCAGCACCCCACGCTGGGCCAGCGCAATCGACTGGATTATCCGGGGGAGGTGTCCGGTGACCAGATCCCGCCGATGGAGGATGGTCCTAAGGCACGCAAACTGCTTTTCCAGGGGTTTGCGCCCCACAAAATTCCCTTTGAGAGGAGAAAAGCTGACCGCAAAACGAGAAAGCGGGCAGGCGAAGGCCGGAATTTCCACGCCTTCCTCGTCCAATCCCAACTCGTGGCCGTAAAGCGGAAGACCTGCTTCCAAGCGAAGCGTGTCACGCGCCCCCAATCCGGCGGCCGTGGCCCCCTGCCGCAGGAACCGGTTCCACAGATCCGGCCCCCGCGCGGCGTCCAGGATCAGTTCAAAGCCCAAGGGTTCACCGGTATACCCGGTCCGGCTGATCCGGATCCGGGTGCCGCCGGCATAGGCGATACTGAGCCGGTTTTTGATCGGATCCGGTAAATATCCGGATTCCAGGAGCGGATACAGGATATGTTTGGACGTAGGCCCCTGCAGACTGATCATCACGGTTTCGGCCGTGATGTCCCGGATGGATAGATCCGGAAACCGGTCCCGGTACCGCGCCAAATGTTTCAGATCCTTCTCACGGTTGGAAGCGTTGACCACCAGGAGGTATTTATCTTCTTCAAACCGGTACAGATAGGCGTCATCCACCGCACCCCCTGTCTCGGTGGAAATCAGGGTATACTGGCTTTCCCCGGGAAGGAGTCCGGCACAGTTGTTGGTCAGGACATGCTGCAGAAAGTCCACGGCAGAGGATCCCCGGATCACCAGCCGGCCCATATGGGAGACATCGAACACCCCCGCATGTTTCCGAGTCGCCAGATGTTCGGCGACGATACCGGCCGGATAGTGAAGCGGCATATGCCAACCGCCGAAATCCACCATCTCGGCGCCGGCTTCCAGGTGACAAGAATGCAATGCGGTTCGGAAGAGTTCGGGCATGGGAGGCCTCCTGTGGTGAGGGATGGCTGACCGTTTGGGATAAAACGGTTCCAGACAGGTAAATGATAGGTAATGGCCGGGAAACTGTCAATCAAAATCCCGGCCGTGCCAATCCGCCATGTTCACCACAACTCGATCCGGCCCGCTGTCCGATGAGCAAGGGCAGTAAACCCGCCGTCCCCAGGGGGGTGTCAGGTTTCCGGCGAAGTTGCCTGCCGTCCCGGGGCGACCCATCCCGCTTTCCGGCGGAAAGGCAGGTACCTCGTTGCAGGCTGAGTCAGGGCTGCCAAACTTTTCCCCTCCCCACTGGCAAGCTGGGTCAGGGCTGCCAAACTTTTCCCTTCCCACTGGCAAGCTGGGTCAGGGCTGCCAAACTTTTCCCCTCCCCACTGGTGGGGGAGGGTCAGGGTGGGG
>CAZTKB010000162.1:0-8030 GCA_964614125.1 uncultured Desulfobacterales bacterium
GTCCCAGTATCAGTTGATCCCCTATAATCGGATAGAGGATCATTTTGCGGACCAGATGCAGATCCCGATCAGTGCGGGATCCATCCACAATTTCAACAGGGATGCGTTTGATCGCCTGGTAATCTTTGAAACTTGGGTGAAAGATCAACTGGCGGCATCCGATCTGATCCATGCCGATGAAACCGGGGTCAATATCGGCGGAAAACGGAATTGGCTGCACACCACTTCAAATGACAGACTGAGCTATTTTTATCCCCATTCCAAAAGGGGCTGCGATGCCCTGGATGAAATCGGGATTCTTCCCCGGTATCAGGGAATCATCTGTCATGATCACTGGAAACCGTATTACAAATACGGTGGGTACCATGCGTTATGCAATGCCCATCATCTTCGGGAACTCGAAAGAGCCTGGGAACAGGATAAACAAAAATGGGCATCGCAGATGTCCGATCTTCTGACTGAAATACACAAAGAAACCGAGTTGGCCGGTGGGCAACTGGAATCCACCGAATCCAAACTGTACCGGAAACGATACAGAGAATTATTGGCCCAGGCCGATTTGGAATGTCCTGCTCCGGATAATACGAAGAAAAAAGGGGGCAGAGGCAAAACCGCCCGGTCGAAATCCAGAAACCTTCTGGAACGTCTTCGTGATTTTGAGGATGATGTATTGCGATTCATGGACAACGGGATCGTTCCTTTTTCCAACAACCAGGCTGAAAATGACCTGCGGATGACCAAGGTCCAGCAGAAAATATCCGGCTGTTTCCGGTCGGAGGAAGGCGCGAAAATCTTTTGCCGTATCCGAAGCTATTTGTCGACCTGCCGAAAACAGGGGGTTGGTCCATCCGATGCGTTACGCTTACTTTTTGATGGTAAGTATCCTTACTTTATGAATCCTGCTAAATAGTTACAATTTTTCAAGAATTAAGATGATTAACATTGTAATCGGCCATTTTCTCATTACTGATTTCCCTTTCATTGCCATAACAACCAGTCTCCACCATCACCGGCAAGGTCGTCTCCATCTCCGACGGCGACACCATTACGCGCCGGAACAATGAGCGGACCCATCACAAAATCAGGCTATGCAGAATAGACTGCACTGTGGAAATCATCAAGGTCGATGGGGATGGAGGGAAAACCCTTAACGAGAGGCTGGTAAGATCCGACATGGTTTGGGTTTTCACGAAGTATTGCAACCAGCCACCGATATGTGACCAGTGGATACAGATCGAAGCTGGAGCCAAGAAAAGCAAGGTGGGGTTATGGACTCATCCAAACCCAATACCGCTACGGAAATATCGGCAGGGAGATAAAGCCCAAATCCAAACAGCCCTTACAGCATCCGATGCTCTGGCGTTGTCCCATATTCCGGCAACACAAAATCGAAGGTTCATGAACCGGGGTGGCGGGTTTATAACTGCAAAAACTGAACGGCGGTTTTCACAATTCGGGAGGCGGCCACATACCGACCGTGCGGAATGTGTCGTCCATGTTGTCTGGTAACGGCAAGCGTTCATGCCTGTTTCAAGGTCCACTACCAAACAAATTTGTGAACAAAAGGATCTCCTGCCATCACCCAGAAAGACTAAAGATTTTTTAAGGAGCTTAGTCGATGATCACCCCCGTTTTTTACCATGAAGGAATGTTCCCTCCTAAATCTCTCGATTGGGAAAGACTCGTGCCATTGATCGGCCCTGCCAATGCGGCTGTAGCACGCTATGATGGCATGTTGGCTGCCATTCCCAACGCCCATGTTTTGTTAAGCCCACTGACCACCCAGGAGGCCGTATTATCTTCCCGCATCGAAGGCACCCAAGCCACAATGGGTGAAGTTCTAGAATACGAAGCACGCGGTGATACAGATGGGCCATCGACCTCAAAGGATGCCGATATACACGAAATTCTCAACTATCGAAAGGCTATGCGCATCGCTACGAAAATGCTGAATGAATTGCCACTATGTCAGCGTATCGTGATAGAATGTCACAAGATCCTTCTTGACAGCGTTCGTGGATATGGAAAATCTCCAGGTCTGTATCGTAAAATACCCAACTGGATAGGTCCTAAAGGCTGTCGCGTAGAAGAGGCTCGTTTTATTCCGATCAGCCCAGAAAAATTGCCTGATGCCATGTCACGCTGGGAAAAGTTTATCCACGAGGATTCTCCGGATAGATTGATCCAATTATCCTTGTTGCATGCAGAATTCGAAGCCCTTCACCCGTTTCTGGACGGCAATGGACGCCTTGGCAGGATGTTGATTCCTCTATTTTTGTTTCAGGCCCAAATTATTCAGCAGCCGATATTTTACATCAGCGCCTACCTTGAATCCCATAGGGATGAATACTACGAACGTTTGCTGGCTGTGTCCCGTGATAATGACTGGAGTGGCTGGTGCGAATTTTTTCTACAAGTCGTTAAGATTCAAGCAGAGACAAACCTGGTCAAGACGAAAGCCATTCTTGAACTTTACAATAAGATGAAAAAAGAATTCGCAGAGAGGACCCATTCTCAGTATGCTATCCATGCCTTGGATTGGATTTTTGAACGCCCTATCTTCAAAAGCTCAGATTTTATTGTCTCCAGCAATATCCCCAAACCTACGGCTCAAAGAATATTGAACATACTGAAAACTAGAGGAATCCTTATGGAGCTACAACCCAGCAGTGGGCGGCGTGCAGCCACATTGATTTATCCAGATCTGTTGAACATTGCTGAGGGCTATCATGCTTTTTAAGGACCATAGATTCGCAACAAATTATTTTGTGACTCATAATTCGGCAATTTTGAGACGCAAATCGCATTGTGTCTATTTCATGATTCACAATTTTTTTTGAAAATAATTGTGTCAACTGAATCGGCTGTAAATTTTCAACCCGTTGAAAGCCCGGAAAGGGAAAAAATGGGATCACAGCTGAACACCTGAAAATCAAAAACCAATTGTCGTTTACAATATTTCCGCTGATATACAGATTGGTGTTTTGGAAAAGGATGACGGATTTATGATGGGATACAGAAAGAATAGTTTCTGCAAAATGTGGGATTGTTTTGGGATGAAATGGTCTAACTAATTATTAGCAAACAATAATAGTCTAACAAAAAAGTAATTTGTTGGTGGTCCCAACGGGGATCGAACCCGTGTTTCCGGCGTGAGAGGCCAGCGTCCTGACCGCTAGACGATGGGACCATTCCTGGAAATTTTTATCCGCTTGATTAATCAAAACGGGGTGTAAAGTCAATCAAAATCTGACAATATGGTACGAATGAACCGATTGGAAAGGAATACGAACATACCTGTCAGGCGGTTTTTTTCCCCTGTTTTCTTCCGAACAAAAAATAAATCAGGAATCCCACAAAGGGAATTGCCGCCACCATCATCCAGACGACTTTTCGGCCTAGACTGTCGAATTCCCGTCGGGAAGCATCGACGAGCGCCCACAAGGTGAGTGCTACAAACGGCATGCTGAGAATGATCACTACGGATACAGTATGCAAATTCATCCGGATTCCTTCAATCGATCCGCTACTCCCAGAATCGCCTGAACATAATACTTGCTGTGGTTGTATCGGTAGATGACGGCTTCGGCACGGCTTCGATCGATTCCCTGCCGCCATCCGAAGTGTTTCAGATAACTGGCAATGCTCATGATGGCATCCGGATGTTCAAAGAGATCGATCCGACCGTCCTGATCTCCGTCCCGGGCATAGGCCAGTATATTGCTGGGCATGAACTGCGATATCCCCATGGCTCCGGCATAGGATCCCCGAATCCGGGTGGGATCAATTCCGTGACGGGACGCATACACCAGAAACGCTTTCAATTCCGTGTATGCCCATTGGGATTTCTGGGCGACCCTTTCCCGGAAACGTTTTTCATCAATCCGGCGTTCCTTGGGTAAATTATCCCATAGCCGCTGTCGAAGAATAGGATCCCGCAATGCGGCCATCGAGGAAAGCGTGTTGAACACATAACTGTTTCCCAGATACGTCCCCAGACGGGTTTCCACCAGGATAATCGCGGTGATTACCTCCTTGTCCACTCCCAGCGCGCCTTCCGCTTTTGCCAGGGAATCAGCGTGTTCCTGCATATACCGGGCCGCTTTGGCAACGGATTCGGGCGCCAGAAACTGATCGTAGTTCAGTTTGGATTCGCTGTGCAAAAAAAACAGCGAAATCGACCGCATATCAAACTGCGTTTCGGGTCGGTTATAAAGCGCCGTGATTTCCGAGACATCAAAGCCATCGGATTGAAGGCGCTTCTGAAGAGGTTCAAAGACATCGTTTCACACCCACGCCGATTGCATGGTCATGAAACAGGAAGCCATGAAGATAGTCGCCAATAACCAAAAACCATAAATTCCGCTGCGTAAAAGAAGCCCCTTTTTCAATGAATGATTCCCCATTTTCCTTCTTTGGACCAATCATCCGGGATCCCGGGAAAATGAGTGGAATACCGGTGCGGGAGTCCAGGAACCGAAAAGGAACCGGCCTGAATTTCCCACACTATGTATCATAAATTGTTTGATATAATCCACCATCAATTTCCGAAAAACGGCAACCAGTCTGTTATCATGTTGACTTTATATTACTTTTTGAATATTCTCCTGGTGTTGATTGACCCTCGGGATCTGTCTTTGCGTGTTCCCCGAAAACCCAGGAAACCATTGCCACCGGAAAGTTCTACCCATTGAAAAAACCATCCAAGAGCCACTTTTCCTGTCGGATTTGCGGATACCGTTCTCCGAAATGGATGGGGAAATGCCCGGAATGCAATTCCTGGGAAAGCTTTATCGAAGAATTGGAGGTTCCCCGCGCCGACTCGGCCCGGCTGCCCGGGATATCGGATCCGGCGGGCATGCCGGTTCCCATCGATTCCATCGAATTGGCCGATGAACCCCGCATGACCACAGGTATTCAGGAACTGGACCGGGTTCTGGGTGGCGGGTTGGTTACGGGTTCCCTGGTTCTGATCGGAGGAGATCCGGGAATCGGGAAATCCACGTTGGTTCTACAAGCTCTTTCCTCTGTTTCCGAAAACGGGTTTCGCGTTCTGTATGTTTCCGGCGAGGAAAGTGTTTCCCAGATTCGCATGAGAAGCCAGAGGCTCGAAATCGGAAATCCGCGTCTCCTGGTTATTTCCGAAATCGACCTGGAACGAATTCTGGGCCTGATCGAGAAGGTCAAACCGGATGTTCTGGTAATCGACTCCATTCAAACGGTGTATCATGGAGACATCCCTTCCCTTCCCGGGAGCGTCGCCCAGGTCCGTGAATCCGCCATGCGGCTCATGATGACTGCCAAAAAAACGGGCATACCGATAATTCTGGTCGGACATGTTACCAAGGACGGAGCGATTGCCGGCCCCAGGCTTTTGGAGCATATGGTGGATACGGTGTTGTATTTCGAGGGAGACCGGAACCAGATCTTCCGGATTCTGCGCGCCGTCAAAAATCGTTTTGGATCCACCAACGAGATCGGTGTATTTGAGATGAAGGGGAAAGGTCTCCAGGAAGTCGCCAATCCTTCCGCCATTTTTCTGTCGGAAAGGCCGGAACATGCCCCAGGATCCGTGGTCACCGCGACCATGGAAGGGATCCGCCCGGTGTTGATCGAACTCCAGGCTCTTGCGTGCAGTACCAGCTATGGAACTCCCCGGCGTACCATTCTGGGGCTGGATCCGGGACGGGTTGCCCTGCTGGCCGCGGTTATGGAAAAAAAACTGGGCATGCACCTGATGGGGCACGACATCTTCCTGAATGTCACCGGCGGGATCAAATCGGATGAACCGGCTGTGGATATGGGGATTATCAGCGCCATCGCCTCCAGCTTCCTGGACAGGCCCGTCGATGATCATACCTTGGTGCTGGGAGAAGTGGGGCTTACCGGAGAGGTCCGCGGAGTCAGTCAGATTGACAGCCGAATCGCGGAGGCCCGTAAAATGGGATTTACCCGATGCCTGATTCCGGAAAACAACCGGAAACAGGCATCGGGAATTCCGGAAATGCAATTTTTACCGGTCAAAACCATATCTCAGGCAATGGAGCAATTGTTTTAGACCCGAATATCATGCCGGCTGTTATATCCGGAGGGTATTCGAGAACTGTAATTTATCGGATCCTCCGCGTGGTCACGGATGCGGTCGAATCGAAAGACAATTCATGGCAGCTTTCAATAAACGGAATCGATGGGAAGACCATTATGCCCAACAGGCCAGAAAGGAAAACTATCCGGCCCGTTCCGTATACAAGCTGCAGGAAATCCAGCAGAAGTACCGCCTGATCCGATCCGGCGACCATGTCCTGGATCTGGGTTGTGCTCCGGGTTCCTGGCTGAAGTTTGCAGCCGAACTGACCGGCCCTTCCGGACATGTCGTTGGAATTGACCTGACCCCGATCCGGATATCGCTGCCGCCCACCGTGCGGACCTACACGGCGGATATCCTCCACCTGGACAACGGTACTTCCGAGGCTGTCGGATTCAATTTCCATGTCGTCTTAAGTGATATGGCCCCTGCCACAACCGGCCAAAAATACGTGGATTCCGCCCGTTCCCTCGAGTTGTGTGAAACGGCACTTCAGATGGCGCTGGAGAGGCTTCTGCCGGGAGGCTCGTTTGTCTGTAAAATATTTCAGGGAGAAGGTTTCAAAACCTTTCTTCTTCCATTCAGTTCTCATTTCCAGCAGCATAAAATTTTCAAACCCCAAAGCTGCCGAAAGGCCAGCAAGGAAATTTATCTTATCGGATCCAGAAAAAAATAGGAGGTTTGCATGTCAGGACATAATAAATGGTCAACCATCAAGCATAAAAAAGGCGCGGCGGATGCCAAACGAGGCCGGATATTCACGCGCCTGATCAAGGAAATCACCATTGCCGCCCGGATGGGGGGCAGCGGTGACCCGGCTTCCAATCCCAGGCTGCGGACAGCCATTCTGGCCGCCAAAACGGAAAACATGCCCAAGGACAACATCGAACGCGCCATCAAAAAGGGAACCGGAGAGCTGGAAGGCGTCTCCTATGAGGAAAGCACCTACGAAGGATACGGTCCAGGCGGGGCAGCCATCCTGGTGGACTCCCTGACGGACAACAAAAACCGGGCGGTCGCCGAAATCCGCCATATTTTCAATAAATACGGCGGCAGCATGGGCGAAAACGGCTGCGTTTCCTGGATGTTCAACAAAAAAGGGTACATGAGTGTTTCCAAGAAGAACGTGGCGGAGGATCAATTGATGGAAGCAGCCCTGGAGGCCGGTGCGGAAGATGTACGGGATGACGGGGAATCGTTTGAGGTGATTACCGCCCCTTCCGATTTCGAAACGGTCAAAGAGGCCCTAGAAAAGGCGTCCATCCCGTTTGAGGAAGCCGAAATCACCATGCTGCCCCAATCCACGGTCATGCTCCAGGGCAAGGAGGCGGAAACGATGATCCGGCTGATGGATGCGTTCGATGATTGCGACGATGTACAGAAAGTGTACACCAACGCGGATATTCCGGAAGAGTTGGTGGGGTAATTCTTACAACAGGCCGTTCCGGCGGGATCAGGCCAGTTCGATCATCCGCCTGACCGCCTCAAAAGCCGGCTTCTGAATATCCGCAGGCACCTTGACCTCTCCCTGCATGGTCTGCAGGGAGACAAGGATGTCCTCCAGCCGGATCTTTTTCATGTCCGGACATACCATTCTTTCCGAAAGCGGGTGAAACCGTTTTCCGGGATTCCGCAGTTTCAGACTGTACAGGAGTCCGATTTCCGTACCCACGATATACTCGGTTTGCGGAGAGGATTCCGCAAACCGCAACATTCCCGACGTGCTCAATATCTGATCGGCCAGCGACAGTACTTCCTGTGGGCATTCCAGGTGGGCCATCAGCACGGCATCGGGATACCGCTGCCGTGCCAGGATGACATCTTCTTGCCGGATGGAATCGTGAATTGGACAGAATCCATTCCAGGCGTGGATCGTGATGCCGGTTTGGGAACGGACATGAGCAGCCAGATTCCGATCCGGGGTCATCAGGATTTCCCGGGTCTG
>CAZTKB010000163.1:0-8029 GCA_964614125.1 uncultured Desulfobacterales bacterium
CCTTCCCAGATCAGCCAGATTTTGGCCAATCTCTGTGTGAATGCACGGGATGCCATCAGCGGAGTCGGCAAGGTGACCATCGAAACCCATAACGTTCGGTTTGATCGAGCCTATTGTGAGGACCATGCTGGTTGTTCCCCCGGAGATTTTGTGATGCTGGTGGTCAGTGATGACGGGGAGGGGATGGACTCCCATGCCCTGTCCAACCTGTTTGAACCCTTTTTCACCACCAAGAAAATGGGACACGGAACCGGATTGGGGTTGGCTACTGTCTATGGTATCGTCAAGCAAAACAACGGGTTCATCAACGTGTACAGTGAGCCGGGGCAGGGAACCACCTTCCGGATCTATCTTCCGAGGCATGTGGGGGCCGCCGAGGAGCGGGTTCCCGAAGCCGAGGAAATAAGAATCGCAGGGAATAATGAAACCATATTGGTGGTCGAGGATGAAGGTTCCGTTCTCAAACTGACCACTGTCACGCTGGAGGAACTCGGATATACCGTTCTGTCAGCCGGCAACCCGGTGGAGGCCGATCGTTTGGCGGAATCCCATGCGGGTCCGATTGATTTGCTGATCAGTGATGTTGTCATGCCCGTCATGAATGGGCGGGAACTGGCTGACCGGATTCGAATGCGCCATCCCGAAATGAAAACGATTTTTATGTCCGGCTACACGGCCAATGTCATCGCACACCGCGGGGTTCTGGACGAAGGGGTAAATTTTCTTCAGAAACCGTTTTCCCGGATGGAGTTGGCCGGCAAGGTCCGGGAGGTTCTGGGGACATAAAGGGGCGGCCTTGCAAAAAACCGCCGGCTAGGCGAAACCCGGCAAAAAAATATGTTGATAATACCTAAAAAAATATAATATTATATTAATAATTTTTATTTTATTGCAGGATGTTCCACCCGGAGTCTATACCCTGCAGATGGAAAAGATACTGCCGAACGGTCGGAATGGTAGGTCGTGGGAAAGACTCACCGCATGGAAGGGGGTGTTGCCATGTGTATTTCCATTCAGGAATTTCTGGATGCTCCGGATACTGATGTGTTGTTGCGGGTGGATCACCAAAGGCCGGGAAAACTGAAATGGAAAAACCATTCGGTACAAATACGGGACGGAGGCGGGGTGGGAAAATCGGAACTCCGGAAAAACCGGGAAGTGATGGCGCGGTTTGTGGAAGCCTTGAAACGGGAATTCGGAGATCAACTGGTTGACAGGTATACCCTGGGGCAAAAGGAGGGGTTTCTTCGGGGCAGGGTGTTATTGACCGGCTGCCTGAAGGCGGATGTGATCGAACATCTGAATGAGCTCCGTCCGATATCCCAACCGCGGCCGAAGCCAAGAATCGAAAAGGAAAACTTTCAAAACAGCAAAATTATCGTTCGGATCCTTCGAGAGATACCGCAGTGGATCGAACAAACCGCCCGGGAACTGAATGTCCCTTCCCCGAAAGGAGATACCGGGATACCGGAATTGCACCGGAAGGTGGAAGATGCCCTGCAGATACAATCTCGTAAGCCTCCGTATCTCCTGACCCGGGAATTAGCCATTGGGATATGCCGGGAGTTGGTGCGGGAACATGTGATTTCCCGACATAACAAAACATTTGTCACCGAAAACCTGGCTGCTCTGTTGTCGGATACAGGCCGGAATCTGACCGAATTGGATTTGACGCGGATTACCGGGATACGTCCGGATGTGGAGTCCTGGGTGGTCAGCCGATTCCTGGACAAGCCGATGAGACACGATGAGGTGTCGGAGGTGATCCGACAGGAATTGGAATGTCTATTGGGGCAGCAAAAAGAACGATTGGAATGGGCAAATCGGATTTCCGATATTCCGGAGTCGGATCGGAAGATATTGAAGCAATGGATTCTAGAAAAGAATACCTTGTATGATCCGGACCAGACGGTCTCCGTGTACCGGCTGGCGGTCGAAATTTCCCGTTTTCTGATGGAAATGAATCGGGAACCGCCGCCGGAAAGGGCGGGTGTTATGTCGTTGCTGTGCGGCCTCAGTCGGAGTCACAGCCGGGAGGTTGAAAACCTGTCAGGCTTTATCCGGCAGTATCAACTGAAGACGGGGTTTGTGGATACCGGGCATGTCATCGAATTGTCCATCGGTCTGGGGGTACGGCTGGCTGGAATCGGCCCGGATCCGGCCGGGCGGATATATCGGTTGTTGACGGGAAAATCGATGGAAAGGCTGGTTAATACCCTGAATCAACTGGGCTTGAGATGGGATGTTCCGGAAAGGTGGCGTACCGAACAGGCGTGGAATCTGTTCATCCTGTTCTGTGAAATTGCGTTCCATGTCGGCCGGATGTCCGGTAAACGGGATATGGATATGGCCATTGAACTGGGCAGGCTGGGCCAATCTTTGCATCAGGGTACAGAGATCCCGGAGGATCTCCGGAGGATTCTTCGAACGATGGAGTGGTTTGCCAAGCCATATCGCAAATCTTGGGGCGCGGCCCGGCTGGTCCGGTCGGAAGCCGGATACCAGGATCTGCTGTCGTTTTGTCGAGAGCGAGGCAGGGAAAACGGGGTTTTTTTTCTGCGTTCCGTTGCAGATTTGTACCAGCTTTCTCCGGATCGGAAATTCCAGTCGATGAAAACCATTATTGATCGTTTTTTGAATCATTCCAGTCCAAAACGGGTGATTTCAGAAGAGGAAGTGGATGTTTTTGACCGGATCCGGGAAAGGATCCGGTGCCGGCAATGGGATGACGGCCTTTTGGAGGAAGTGGTGCAAGTGGTGGAAAACAGAATGAATGAATCGGTAATGAAAGAATTTTTTTCGTCCATTTCCGCCAGGGGATGGGAGTTTTGGGAGGAAGAAAACCGATGACCACGATTCAGAAACTTCGAAATGCGGCACACGCGGGACGAATGGTGATCCTGGATCCGGAGGATTCGAGTAAACTGAAGGATTTCGGGAAATTCCGATCCATGATCGTTCGCAAGCCTCGCAATCCACATGGGAGCGATCCGGATGCGGCCGCAAAGACGGCGCTCCAGAGAACCATTCAATCCGAGTACACCAAGCCGATTTATTTGCGGGGAGCGGCGGATCGCCTGATCCGGCGCCTGGAACAGGAAACCGGAAATAGAAAGTCATTCGAAATCGGAAAAACACTGGTTTCGATGGAAGCCGATTTTCGGGCAATCCAGGTATCTCAGGAAGCTCGTATCAGAGCGGTCATGCAGACGACCAACAGCCTGATGACTGAGCTCATCTCCCTGCGGGGTCCCGATAAATCTCAAGAGCTTGATCTTCAGGCGCTGCGGCGGATCGAAAAAGAGATTGTTTCGGTGCTTTCCCGCCGATTTATACCCGATAACACCGTGGATTCAATAGCTGATCAGGTTCCTCCCGAATCCTTTGCAACCCTGTATCAGGTATTCCGGGGATACCCAGAAGTGCCTTTCGACCAGAAAATGAAATTGGTCCCGCTTCTGCTTCTGGGTTCTGACAACCCCGACTATATGCGAATGATCTTAAATCATGCAGAGCCTATAAAGGCTCTCGATTTGGATGCGGAGTGGGAAACCCTTTTTGTCGGACGGGACTTTCGGCGGTGGGAGGTGTGGCGGGCGGTGTTCGGCTCAACGGTTCCTTTCCCGGAGGATTGTACGGAAGCCGATTTCGCTTCCCGGATGGTGGAGGCCGGACAAAGGGATTACCGAGGCCTTCTGGCCGAAAAGGGGCTGATTTCTGTAGCTCTATCCGATGGCGTTCTCTTCCGAACCAACGAAAATTTCAACACCCTGATGACCATGAAATGGAAGATGGCGGATATCCGAAGTATTCTGACTTCCGGCCGATTCGAATGTGGCGGCGATACGACTCCGGCACTGGTGAACGAGATGCTTGCCCCCGCACAGGATTTTGATGTCTGTTTCGGGTTGTCTGTTGACGTGCCCCGCATGCGGCCGGGGTCCTGTTTTTATTTCGTGAACGATGAAAACCAAACAGCTGTCCGGCCCGCGGATCGGCCGGACCCGAATGACTCGACCCGCCTGAACCGCGGAAATCCGGTCTTGGAGAAAATTCTTGCCGCTGTCCGCGGGTTGTGCGGGCCGAATGTCAGGCAGCAGGAAACGGTATGCAGCCTGTTGAGCCAGGCTACCGAAGGCGTGGCCGGGGCCGTGTCGGTTCTTTTGTTCGGGAAAATCCCGGATGGTCCCTCTCAATTCACGGTGAATAGATCGGAAGACACAGGGGATGTCAAGATCTACTGGAAAACGACCCCGGAAAAGAGTGACATCGAGGCGGCCATGCAGATGAGGGTGGATCCCGACGGATCCCGACAACTGGAATTCCTGGTGATTCAGATCCGGGAAAACCGGATTGCCCCGAGGCCATCGGAGGGTATGGAAGAGATGGAAGAAAGGGAGGAACCCAAGATTCTTTCTTCGCATGAAACGAGTGCCGAGATCCGGCCGGAGTCCATGACTCGGTATATCGCCTCCAACAGCCGCCAAATTCATCGCTGGATGGAGGAGGCGCTCTCCTCCGGATGCCGGAGTCATTCCATGGATTCCCTGAATGCGCCGCGGAATCGGGACAGCCTGGAGAAACGGGTGCATTCGGCGGTTCGGGCTCACCTGGAAAAGACACGATCTTTTCCGGAGGAATCTGTTCTGCGCCGTTTGGTCGATCATACGGTCGAGGGCTATATCCTGGAGAAACGGGATCTTCTGGAAGTCTATTTTACGCGCCGATGGCCGTTCGACGAGACGGTTCTCGCGGATACCGCGTCCGCTTTTTGGATCGACTGGATTCTCCGGCATGATGTTTCCTACCGGAATTTGCTGTTGCTGCAGGAACTCGGTGACCGGTTATGGCCCTGTTTTCAGGAAACGCGGCAAAGCGATGTCTCGGTAACCCAACGTGTGAATTTAATACAAAAATTGCTGCAGAGCAAAGGGATGTTTCCGCCGGATCTTTTCCGGAGCGAAGCGGAGTTTCGATATACGATTCGAAAGATGATGCTCTTTAAACACCCGGAATGGACCGGAAATCTGCGGGAGTATCAAATCAGCGATTTTCTGCGGTTCATCGAGGCCGCGGATCTGAGGATTTTGAATGTCGCATTGTCGTATCCGGAAATCAATTGGACCGTGAAGAATCGACTGCTGTTTCTTCTGAAAATGGCTCCGGACAATGATGCCTACCTGAGGGCGATTCTGGAAGCCGGACCCAAAATGTATCCCCGTCTGATCGACCAGGACAATTGGGTATTAACCTTTGAAAGTTCCGACAAAGAGATGAAGAAAGCCTGGGAAGTGATTTTCGGATCACCCCCGGAAAAATCCGATATAATAAATACCGAACGGTTTGTATCCAAAATATCGGCATCCCGGAAAACGGTCGCAACGAACGGGAACAATCCCGATTGACCATCGGCCCTACAGAGAGGAGGGAAATCGGCGGGATCGGCGGATCCGGTTCCTGAAATGGCTTCGGCTTCCGATTTCCCTTGCAAAAAAGTCCGACCTGACATATCCTGTTGCCAACATATCCTCATCGCACATTCTTTTTCTGTTATCCCGAGCTGAATTCCACCACACCCGATACCGCAAAAAGTATGTAACATTTCGGATGTAGACCGGGAATCGGTTCCCGGTTATCGGGGTACCTTCCATAGAGAACTTCCCCTGCATGTATATGGATCGGGCCGCTTGGTTTTCTGCCTTCGGATCATTTCCGAAACGGTTCCGCACCTTGATCCCTTCGTCAACCGGCGAAGCGGATTTTTTTATTTATTGGATTAGGAGTATTCATGAGTTTTGCAGATTTTTCGTTTAACCGACAAGTTGCCGAGGCGATCCGGAATTGTGGATTCCAGTCGCCCACCCCGATTCAACAACAGGCGATTGCCCCGATACTGGAACGACGGGATCTTCTGGGATTGGCACAAACCGGCACCGGCAAAACAGCCGCATTCGTGCTGCCGACGATCCAGCACCTGTTGGAAACCCCGGGATGCGGTATCCGGGCGCTGGTTGTCGCTCCGACCCGTGAACTGGTGGAGCAGATCAACGATTTTATCGGTATCGTCATCCGGAAAACCCGGCTGAAAAGCATGGTGATCTATGGCGGCGTGAGCAAGTACCATCAGATCGCCCAGATCCGAAAAGGCGTGGATATCGTGGTGGCCTGCCCGGGCCGCCTGCTGGATATCCTCAACGATCGGGTACTGGATCTGACCCACGTCGACACATTGGTCCTGGACGAAGCTGACCACATGTTCGACAGAGGATTTCTGCCGGATATCCGGAAAATTCTGGCCCGGCTTCCCAAAAACAGGCAGTCCCTGGTCTTTTCCGCCACCATGCCGGACCCGATCCGGATTTTGGTGAACGAGATGCTGCGGAATCCGGTAACTGTCCAGATCCATCCTTCCCGGCCGGTGAAAAGTGTTTCCCACCGGTTGTATTCGGTGGATGCCGCACGGAAAACCGACTTGCTGATCCACCTGCTGAAGCAGGGCGACCAAACCACGACGCTGGTTTTCACCCGGACCAAGTTCAAGGCCCGCAACCTGGCGGCACAGTTGGAAAAGTCCGGATTTCGGGCCACCTCGCTGCAGGGGAACCTGTCCCAGGCCAGGAGGCAGCAGGCATTGGAGGGGTTCCGAAACGGGAAGTTTGATATCCTGGTAGCCACGGATATCGCTGCCCGTGGGATCGATGTGATCGGAATTTCTCATGTCATCAACTATGACGTTCCGGATACCGTGGAAACCTATATCCATCGCACCGGCCGTACCGGCAGGGCAACTCTTACCGGAGAGGCGGTAACGTTTGCGACAGAGGAAGACGGCGGCACCGTTCGGGGAATCGAACGCTCACTCGAGGCCAAGATGCAACGTATGCCGGTTTCCCTGCCCCGCCCTGTTCGGACACCGGAAGTGACCGGCTTTTCGGGTGTCACCAAGGGCCAACCGGCAGTGGTGTATCGTCCGAAACGGACCGGATTTTCCCGAAACGCTTCCGGAAGGCAGAAGGCCGCGGCATGAAAGCTGCCCCGGTCCGGCCTTCCGACCATGAATTACCCATTGACGGAATTGTCCATTCTGAGCTATGAAATTGACAACCATTTTTTTCCGGTGATGAACTCTCCAGCGATATTCTGGTTTGAGAACGGTGTGAAGCGAAAATTCCGGGAGGCTGATTCGTTGGTCCGATTCAATCGGTAACACAGGATCGGAGTGGGCCGATATGGGTAAAAAGGCGAAAAAGGTCGATTACAAACATTGCCCGTTCTGTCATATTCACTTGGGATTAGACGAAAAGGAATGCTATGCCTGCGGGAAGACGGTGGGTGAATACAGCCCTAAGACCGGCCGCACGAAAATGCCGATTCAGTGGAGGCTGTATATCGAGTGTCTGATCACCTGGCTGGCTTTCGGGTTCTATGTCTGGTGGGCTTTTTTTCGCGATTAATCAGGTTACGGTAGTCTCCAGTATGCGTTGAACCAGCCGGCAGCGATGATCTGCCGGCTGGTTTTTTGCTACAGCATCTCGATGGCACAGGCCATGGATACTCCTCCGCCACCGCACAAGGTGGCCAATCCCACCGTGTTGCCACGTTTTTTCATGGCGTGAATCAGAGTCACGATGATCCGGGCGCCTGTCGCTCCGACCGGATGTCCCAAGCCGATTCCGGACCCGTTGACGTTCGTGATCTCCCGGTTCAGGCCCAGTTCTCTTTCGCATCCGATGTATTGCGCCGCAAACGCTTCGTTGACCTCGATCAGTTCGAAATCCTTCAGAGTCAGCCCGCTTTTTTTCAACAGGTTCTGAACCGCCGGAACCGGGGACAGCCCCATGATTGCCGGATGGCAGGCGCCTCGTCCGACCGCTTTGATTTTGGCCAACGGCGAAATTCCGAGTTCTTTGGCTTTTGGGGCGGACATGATCACCAGGCCGGCCGAACCATCGTTCAGGCCGCTCGAATTCCCGGCCGTCACTTTTCCGGTTTTGGGAATGAAACCGGGCGGAAGCTTCTCCAGTTGTTC
>CAZTKB010000164.1:0-8014 GCA_964614125.1 uncultured Desulfobacterales bacterium
GCGTGTCTGAGTTTTTCTCCAAGGGAAAAGTGGGATCGGCCACCCCCGGACGGCGAGCTGATTTTGCAGTTCGCCAGGCAAGTTGCCCATTCCGCCAGCCAGTGCCGCATCCGAGTTCTTTTCCAAGGGAAAGCGGGATAAGTCACCCCTTCCCATCAGTATATACGGCTAATTAAACCATTCTGCCGGATGCGACCCGGTCAATAAAACGGAAACTTATCCCAGAAACCCGGATCCTTTTGTTGCCATCGTGCTCCAAATGTTTTTTCACAGAATCCGCCCATCCGCTCCATCCACCGGTCCCACGGATTGTGTCCTTTTTCCAACGCTTCCAGTACTTCTTCCAGAAAGACGTCTATCTGGGACATTTCCTCCTTGGGGATGTAAAAGGATGCGCCTTCCGTAAAGGATTTTTTTACATCTTCCGGTGTCAAGGCCCTGGCGGTGAGCATGACGGAAATGATTTTCTTTTCCTGCGCCAGCGCGAGAAGCTCATATCCATTCACCCCCATAATATCGAGGATCGCAATGTCGAATCGCTCCGTATCCAAACACCTCTTGGCATCCTCGAAAGTGAGGGCCTTAACGACCTCACACATGGATAGAAGGTCTTCCAATGTGTCCAGAACATCTGCCTCATCATCCACGATCAATACGCGCTTGCCGATCAACCGTTTTTTATGCATCTTCGATCCTTATTCGAGAGGACGGCTCAGTTCAAACACCTCGCCGATGTTAATTTCCAGCATTTTCAGGGAAGCCAGCACTCGAACCATATTTCGGTCCACTGCCGGAATATCTTTTCCGACCTCCCGAAGCCGGTTGGCACTCTCCACCATCTGGTTGATTTGTTTCGCGATTTCTCCGAAATCCGGATCCATGACTGTTTCCTTCCGCTACGGTTTTTTTCGCAAATCCTTGAACCGCCGGGCTTTGACCTCGTATCGGGGCAACTCTCCCAGGGAAAAGAACTGCAAGTCATACCGCAGATTGGTTTTCAAACGCAATTGATCGATCAGTTCCTTCTCGATATCTCTTCGACGGCCTTCCGTCTCGGGCATCCACTCAACTTTCAGCGTGATTCTATCCGTATCCCCTTGTTTTTCGACAATGACCTCATATTCATTCCCTAAGCCGGAAATTCCTCGAACCACCTCCTCGATAGCCGATGGGGACAACAGAACCCCTTTGACCTTGGTGATATCATCCGCCCTCCCCAGAACGCCGCCTTTGATCAACCGGTATGTCCTTCCGCAGGGACAATCAAAGTCCGCCCACTCGATGACATCCTTGGAATCGAAACGGATGCACGGCTGAGCGATCCGGTCAAACGCCGTGATGATCATTTTCCCTTTACGGCCCGGCTCCAAGATCATTTCTCCGGTATCAACATCCTGGATTTCCACCAGAAACATTCCTTCATTCACATGCAATCCGCCGGATTGATGGCGGCATTCATATGACCACGCCCCGATTTCGGTCGCTCCGGAATGGTCAAACACCTTGGCCCCCCAGGCGGTTTCCATCCGTTTTTTGGTTGTCGGGATGCTGACCCCGGGTTCGCCCGCGCACGTGATTTTGTTGATCGTCAGCGAAGCCGGCTCGATTCCCAACTGCTTGTGGGCCACATCCGCCATCCCCAAAACATAGGTCGGAGTGGCCATCATGGCCGTAGCCTCCAGTTCCTGAATTTTCAGGATTCGGGAAGCGGTATCCAGAACCCCTCCCGGAACCACCTCACAACCGATTTTTTCCGCCCCGTAATGCCCGGCCCAAAAAGCGACGAAAATATTATAACCGAAGGGAATGAACACCCGATCCGATGGACGGTACCCTTGGGCCCAGAGAATATAGGCCCAGCATTCCGCCCACCACTCCCAATCCTGCCAGGTATCCGGCTGGTACACCGGCTGCCCGGTCGTTCCGGAGGTTTGACGGAATTCCGTGACATCCTGCAAGGGAACACACAGCGCGTCTCCATAGGGAAAAGGGTCTTTGCGCTGGATGTCCCGCATCATGCTTTTTTCTACAGTCGGCACCCGCGAGACATCCTCGAGACTTCGGATATCCGATGGATGAATGCCGGCAGCCTGATACAACGCCCGATGAAAACGGGAATGGTCATACGCCCATTGAAGTATCCGCTTGAATTTCCGAAGCTGCAGTCGTTGGATTTTTTCCGGATCCATTGTTTCCAGAAAGGGATTCCAATGCTCTTGTTGATCGATCATCCAATCTGCCCTTTATGTTGAACACTTGAATAATAAACGGAATTTCCGTCTAGTACATCAACCGTGGAAGAACCAGAACGATTTGGGGGAAAATAGTCATGATCACAATGCCAAGAACCGTGGCGATTAAAAAAGGAATGACACCTTTAAATATTTTCTCCAAAGGTACTTTACCGATCGATCCTTGGGCCACCCCATAGACCACATACACATTGATACCTACCGGTGGTGTCAACACCCCGATCTGGGTCAGCAACACGATAATGACACCATACCAGACCGGATCATATCCCAGGTCGATGATGACCGGGAAAAATACCGGAATGGTCAGCATGATCAGTGCGAGCGCGTCCATGATGCATCCGCCGATCACATAGGTCAGCGCAATGGCGGCGAGTATGACGAATGCCGGCATGTTCAGATCCCCCACCCAGGTGGCCACATTGAAGGGAATCCGGGTCACGGCCAGGAATTTGCCGAAAATGAGGGCACCCGCAATCAGAAACATCACCATGCAAGAGGTCCGAAGAGTTTCATAGAGGGATTTGACAAAACCTTTCCAGCTCAGCTGCCGACGGATGACCGATACGGCCAGCACGCTGAAAGCCCCCACTCCTGCGGCCTCGGTCGGGGTAAACACACCCAGAAACAATCCGCCCATTACCAGAACGAAGCAGAGAACGGTATCGGCAATGTCTTTCAGGGATTTAAACTTCTCTTTCCAGGTGAATGTTTCCCCGGGAGGCCCCTGCTCCGGAGACATGAGACATCGGATGTAGACGCATAGAACATACAAAATCGTCATCACCAGGGCCGGGAGAATTCCGGAAACGAACAAGGCGCCGATCGACTGCTCCGTCAGGACACCGTACACGATCATGACCACGCTGGGAGGCATGATCATTCCCAATCCCCCACCAGAGGCTACCGTTCCAGTGGACAATTCGTCATCATACCCATACCGCCGCATTTCCGGCAACCCGACGGTTGCCATGGTGGCGGCCGTGGCCGGACTGGATCCGCACACCGATCCGAATGCCGTACAGGCGACAACCGTGGCCATAGCCAGCCCACCCCGGATATTGCCGAAAAATTTATAGGCCGTATCGTAGAGCCGTTTGCCGATACCGGAATTGAATGCGAACTGCCCCATCAGGATAAACAGGGGGATCGTAGTCAGCCCGTAAGAGGAAAACGCTTCATACATGCTTCGGGAAAGGAGGTTCAAACCTCCGGTCCAGGATTTCATCCATCCGAAACCCACAAATCCGACCAGTGTCATGACATAGGCAACGGGCATCCGCGTCATGAAAAGGGCCAGCATAATCACAATGCCAATCAAGCCAATCATCCCAGGAGTCATGGATCACCTTTTCTTTCAAGCATTCTATGCGGTAATATTATGCGCAATGGCATGGAAGGGAATCAACGCCCCGGTCACGGATTTTCGGCATCCTGGAAATACCCGAGGACATCTTTCAGGAGGGTGAGAAAAAACACCAAAAAGCAGACCGCCACCAGATAGATGATGAGATATTCCGGGAGCTTCATGGTCATGGACACTTCTCCGCTCTGATGAATGGTGTCGGCATACACCATCATCCGCCACGCGACTATACCGAACAGAACGAGGCTGACCAGCCTGGTCACTAACTGAAGACGTTTCTGTTTTCTTTCGGAAAGGTTGTTCACCAGGATCTCGACCCCGATATGGGCATCCATCTGGTGTGTATACGGAAGAGCCAGCGCCGTGGTCAGGGTGGCGAAAAATCCGACGATTTCAATGGCTCCCAGAATGGGTTTATTGAAAAACCGGCCCACCACATCCACACAGGTCAACAACATCATCCCTGTCAGACAAAAGGCACCGGCGATTTTCAACCGGTCGGACAGCCAGGATATCAGGGCAACAAAGGATTTCATGGAACCGATACGCTCCTTTCGCGTCACGACTTCCCGCGTGTCGAGGGAGGTGGACAGAGATCAGGGGAGATCAATCAGGGGGCCTTGGCCGAATCGTCATCGTTCCGAAAATGCCCCCTGAACCGGGATCATCACTGGTATTTTTTCAGGGATGCCACGATAAAGTCGATAATCTCCTTGCCGTTCAGGCCCTTGGCGGTAAGATCCTTGGCATAGGCATCCAGAATCGGGGCGACCGCTTCCTTCCACCTGGCGCTTTCCTTAGCGTCCTGTCCGAACATCTGCCCTCCCTGCTCCAGCATGTACTTCAAGCCGATCATGTCACTGCTGTCCCAGGCATCACCATGTTTGGGGATCCACTCCTGGTTGATTTCCGTGATGGTTTTCTGCACCTCGGGGGAGAGAGATTTCCACTTATTTTTGTTCATGACGACAAAAAACGAGGTGGTATAGGCCGAAGAAAAATTTGCGGTTCCATACTTGATCACTTCTCCCAATTTCCAACCCTTATTGGACTCGAGCGGATAGACGGCTCCGTCCACCACGCCTTTCTGCAGCATTTCATAGGTCTCCGGCATCGGTTTGGCCACCGGGGTTCCTCCGAGAGCCTTGACCACCTCGGCACTGGTGCCATGGCTACGGAACTTCAAACCGCTCACCTCCTCCATTTTCATAATCGGGCGGATTTTATTAAACATCAGGCCGGGACCATGAGCATGCAGATACATGACCTGGACATCGTCCAATTCCTTGGGTTTATATTGGTTATAGACATCATTGATCACCTTGGTGGCCGCGGCCCCGCTCTGGTATCCCAGAGGCAGATCCACGGCCAGCATGACCGGAAACCGTCCGGGTGTATAGGCAAGGACCGAAAAACCGATATCCGACAACCCTTCGACCGTTCCGTCATAGCATTGGTTGGCCTTGGTCAATGTTTGGCCGGGGAAGTAATCGATCTTGACGGCGTTTCCGGTTCGTTTCTCCACCTCACGGGACCATTGTTCCGCCAAGATGCTTTGAATATGAGAGGGGGGGAAAAAACAACTGTAGGTCAGTTTGACGGGTTCGGCGGCCAGAGCGGCGGACGCCGCCGCAACGATCACTACCAGTAGGAACAGGGCAAAGACAAGGGCGTTTCTGGATCTTTTCATCGATGGCTCCTTTGTGTTCGGGTCGACAGGAAAATGAGGGACAACTGTTACCACTTTCCAAAGCTACAAACCATCACCCCCTCTCCGCAAGTGAAGTGGAACCTTATATAGCCACAATATAATTGAAATAAAGCTATAGGAGCAAAGTTGTCAAGCAAAATCCACGGAATCCAGGAGACATCCTGAAAAATCAGATACCCGGCACCTGCTTCGACAATCCTGCCTCGACCAGCAGCCCTCGATACCGTTGCAGACCCCGTTTATCGGAATCCGCCTGAACCATTACCCATTGAGTTAATTTCTCCAGAGCCTTCCCGCTTTCCAGAATATCCCGGCTGGCCATGACACCGCTTCCGATATCCGGAACCCGGCCAACCAGATACAAGATGGCCCCGGCATTCAAAGAAGTTACATCCATGCATTCCGGATGATCGGTTCCCGCCAAAATCTGCAATAACCGGATGGATTCCCGGTGAATGTCCCCACTCGTCGCAATCGATTCAAACCGCCCCCGTTTCAGCCCCACGTCTTCCGGAGCCAGCGTATACGCGTTTCGGCTTCCATCCTCCCGGAACTCGAGCACCTCGGTTTCCCCGATCGTGGACAGTTCATCCATGCCTTTTTCCCTTCGATCATCAAACCCATGTACCACCATCCCGCGATGATATCCGATCTCTTTCATGACGGAGGCAACCGGATGGATCATGGATTCCGAGCATACTCCCCGAAGCCCGTGAGTAGGACGACAGGGCCCGGCCAGAGAAGCCGCAATGTTCAAAATGGATCCGAAACGGATCTGGCTGAGAATCCTGCCCAGCGCCCGGGGATGAACCTTGGCACTCATGCCGTTGAACAATCCGATTCCGACTTTTTGAATACATTGAACGGTTGTTTCGACATCACATTCCACATCAAGGCCGACTGCATCCAGAATATCAACCGTTCCACAGGAAGAGGTCAAAGCACGGGATCCGTGGCGCGCCAGGCAAACACCACCGGATGCCGCCACAATGGCTGCCGCGGTACTGACATTGAATGTCTTCAACTGATCCATTCCGGTTCCGGAGTTTTCCACCAATGGGAATACTTCGGGATAGGGTGCTACAGCCGTGTCGATTTCCATGATCGCCCGCCAGGCTCCGGCGATTTCCAAGGGGGTCTCTCCTTTGGAAGCCAAGGCTGCCAGAAAGGCTCCCTGTTGCAGTTCCGGCTGGCGATTTAACAAAATCTGACGGAACATCAACTCACTTTCTTCGGCAGAAAGGTCGACTTTTTCAATCAACTTCTGAATGGTCCATCCGAATTCTTTCAACTCGTCCGCGGTACATTCCATGATACACGTCCTATTCCTGAGTCCTGAGATATATTTCATCAACACCGATGGCCGGGAACAACAGGATCTTCATGCAGTTCCGGTTTTCGACCAGCGAAAGAGCTTGATCCAGATCTTTCAGGGGCATCCGATGCGAAACCAGATCTTCCACCGGTACCGCACCGGAAGCGATCCAATCCAGAGCCAGACGTCCATGCCGGAAACAGCATCCATAGGCGCCGACAATCGTCTGCTCATAATAATGCAATTGGTTGAAACTGACTGTCAGTTCATGTTGGGCCGGAGAAAGTCCGGAAAAAACTACCAGCCTTCCACGTGGTCGCAGGGATTTCAGGGCAGCCTCGTAGGCAGAATAAGCACCCACCGCCACAATACAGACATCAGCACGGAATTCCCTGGGTGCCGCCATGTCCTGAACCCGTCGCAAACGCTCCGGATCCGGGTCCACATAAAAAACCCGGGCTCCCATCGCCATGGCTGCCCGCCCGAGAAGGGTACCAGCCGGGCCGGCCCCCCAGATAACCACGGTTTCCCCACCACGGACCCTTCCCAATTCAAGCGCATTCAAACAACAGGACAACGGCTCCGCAAAAACAGCCTGATCGGGCGACAGTCCTTGGGGAACCGGCAGGATGCTTTGGGCCGGAGCCGTGACCCGTTCCGCAAATCCACCATCCCGATGAAACCCCATGATCCGCATGCCGCGGCACAGGTTCTCCGCACCGGCCGCACATGCCGGGCATACGCCGCACCAGACCCCCGGATACACGTAGACACGATCTCCGGGGCGAATATCCCGAACTTCGGCCCCGGTTTCCGCCACGATCCCCACCACCTCTTCTCCCGGGATACGGGGAAGAATCAGGTCCCGATGCCCCACTCGGATCAGTTTCAGATCCGTACGGCAAAGGCCCGTGACTTCGACATCGATCAACACCTCGTCTTTTTCCGGCCGCCGAACCGGTACCTCCGTGTAGGCAAATTCCCCGATTCGACTGACCATGATCGCTTTCATCCGGTTGCATCCTCCTTTCTCAAAAACAAAAAGGGTTTCGATGAATGAACCCATCCATCGAAACCCTTTTCCATCAGGTTCCTGTGCATCCTCCATCCGTGTCGTCTTCTGACTTCCGGATCGTCCGTGTTCCTCACCTTCCCGCATCGGTACGCATCCTGCCGTCCGATACAGTGGTCATCCTGAGAAACACGTTCCCGGTTACAGCGGCGGGACCGCCACGGATTTTCACCGTGTTCCGTTACACAGACTAATTTTCTTTGTTACACGGGTTGGCCCGTTTTTTCAACAGGAATTCAAAATTTTTCACAGATACGTCAACAGAGTGTTTTCTGTTTGGCGCAGCACGCCGAACAAG
>CAZTKB010000165.1:0-7997 GCA_964614125.1 uncultured Desulfobacterales bacterium
GCTTTCCGGATCGGCAAACGGCTGTTCGGCCCGCCGTCCCGGGGCGACCTATCCCTCTTTCCCTGGGAAAAGAACTCGGATGCGGCACTCGCAGACGGATCGGACAGGGAGGGATTCAGCCGAAATGGACCGAGGCAAGTGAGCGGTTTGGATGAACCAACCCGGCCGTTGTTGCTGTCCGATCCGGCGAGTGCGGCATCCTCAGACAGCTTTTCCTGCGGGAAAGGCGGAATAGGTCCCCCGTTCCGGCTCCCAAGCCGGTAGCTTAGCCTCTACCTCCCCAGCGGAGGATTGCCAGGGCTATCATTTTTTCCCCCACGAGTGGGAGAGAGTCAGAACCACCAATTTTCCCCCTCCCCCCTGGTGGGGGAGGGTCAGGGTGGGGGGGAATAAAAGGGAATATACCTGATTGGAAAGCGGAAGTTTGACGGGGTCTGGCCAAAAAAAGCTTGAAATCGGACGGCGTTTGTTTCACTGTAATTCCGGTGGCGATCGCCGCTCGGCCGGTTCCCAATTCCCACGGCCGCTTGGAACGATCCGCCCGACCGGGAGGAAACAACCGATTTGTCGTTACCGGCTTTTTCGGCCGTAACCGGACTTTTCAGACAGGAGGATCGCCGACATGGAAAAAATGAGAGTTCGTGACCTGATGGTACCGGTGGAACAATTTCCGAAAATATCGGATCGATCCACGTTTTATGAAGCGCTGACCGCCTTGGAAAAGGCCCAGGAGGATTACCTGGCGGGCCGTGCCGAGCAGCGGATTCTGCTGGTCCAAAACGAATCCGGGAAGATCGTTTCCAAAATTTCTCCCATTGACTTGGTGCGGGGTCTGGAAACCAATTACAACCGAGTCAACACCGAGGACACGATCCGCCGGTTCGGGTTGGCCTATATTTGGGAATCCCTTCGGAAAGACTATCAGCTTTGGGAAGATCCGTTCAAAGACCTGTGCCGGAAGGCCGGGGAAGTCCATGTGCGTGATTTCATCAAACCCCCTCCCGACGGACAGATTGTCTCCCCGGACGATGCCATGATTAAGTGTTTTCATTATTTCGTCATGGACCGCCACGATTCCCTTTTTGTTGTCCAGAAGGACGAGATTGTCGGGCTTCTCCGGTTTTCCGATGTCTATCGCGCCATTTCCAAATCGATGAAGGAGTGCGCCGTGTAGATCCTTCCTCAGCCGCCGGACGGTGCCTGTTTCCGGCGGCCTGTTTTCCCTCCTCGATCAAGCTTCCGAACCACCGGCTGCCTTTTTACTTTCAAAAAAAATCTTGCAACCTGTGACGTCAGCCTATATAAAGTGACGCCATATTCATTTTTTGATTCGTTTCTTCCATTAAAGGGTTTGGAATGCAAAGCAATAACCTGTCCCGACGGGAAAAGGTGAAAATCCGCCAACGGCAGGAGATGATGGCGGCCGCACTGGATCTTTTCTCGGAAAAAGGGTTTCACAATGTCACCATGCATGAAATTGCCGCGAAATCGGAATTTGCAATCGGAACTTTATACCAATTTTTCAGCAACAAAGAAGAGTTGTACCGGGCACTGATTCAGGAGCAGGCCGACCGATTCGAAACGGTTCTGCTGGCGGCATTGGAAAGCGCGGAGGACGAGCCATCCAAGCTGCGCAACTATGTAAAGGCAAAGGGCGAAGTGTTCCGGGACAACGCCGCCACTATCCGCCTGTATTTCGCGGAAACGCGTGGAGTCGGGTTTCATATCATGGCCGGCATGGAAGGGGATATCCGGAATCGGCACCGCCGGTTTTTACGGCGGCTGGAAGATATTTTTGATTCCGGAATCAAGGCCGGCCGTTTTATAAAACTGGCGGAACCGTATGCGCTGGCAGTGGCTTTTGATGGCATCTGCAACGCTTTTTTGGTGTTATGGCTGGAGCAGCCGGAAAAGTATCCTTATCCCGAGGATCCGGATACGATTCTGAATATTCTGTTCAGGGGATTGATACGGTCTTGAGGTGTTCTTGCAATCAGACGAAGGAGTCAAGGATGCAGTGGAGTAATGATTGCGCACGTCCGCCGGTATGGCGGAAGATATGGTTGTTTCTTGTGCTGGGATACGCCCTTGCGGGTTGTGAAAACAAGACGGCTCAAGCGCCGCCTCCGCCTCCGCCTCCCGAAGTTGTCGTGATGTCGGTGGCGACTCAGCGTCTCACACTGACCACTGAACTTTCCGGCCGGACTGCTGCGTATCGGGTGGCGGAGATCCGCCCTCAGGTCAACGGGTTGATCCAGAAACGGCTGTTTGTGGAAGGGCAGGATGTGAAGGCCGGCCAAGTTCTGTATGAAATCGATCCCGCACCTTTCCGCGCGGCATTGGAAAACGCCCGGGCGGGGCTTGGCCGGGCCGATGCGAACGTGCCGGCAGCCAGGTTGCGGGTCGAGCGTTTCCGGGAACTTTTGTCGGACAATGCCGTCAGCCGCCAGGATTATGACGATGCGTCGGCGGCTCTGAAACAGGCCGAAGCGGATGTCGCCTATTGGAAAGCCACGGTGGCGACCGCCGAAATCAACCTGAACTATACGGTGATCCGAGCGCCGATTTCCGGGCGGATCGGCAAGTCGAACGTGACTGAGGGTGCCATTGTCACAGCCTATCAACCCATGGCCCTGGCCTCCATCCAACAGTTGGATCCCATGTATGTCGATGTCACCCAGTCCACGGCCGAACTCCAGCGCCTGAAAAATCGGCTGGCCGACGGCCGACTGAATACGAACGGGTCGGGGCAGAAAAAGGTGAAACTGATTCTGGAGGACAATTCCACCTATTCAAAGGAGGGGACACTGCAGTTTCGGGATGTGACGGTGGATCCGTCCACGGGCTCCGTGATGATTCGGGCAACTTTTCCCAACCCGGAGGCCGTGCTTCTGCCGGGAATGTTCGTCCGGGCACTGGTTCAGGAAGGTATCAGCGAGGAAGCGGTATTGATTCCCCAGCAGGCGGTGATGCGGGATCCCAAGGGAAACCCGATGACCCTGGTGGTCGACGGGGAAAACAAAGTGGGAGCTGTACCGCTGGTTATTGACCGCCCCATTGAAGACAAATGGCTGATAACCTCCGGGCTGAAACCGGGGGATCGGATCATTGTCGAGGGAATTCAGAAAGCCCGGCCGGGCGGGGTTGTCCGGGTTGCACCGGACAAATCTCTGAAACCAATGGGTAAGGCCGAATCGACCGGCGCATCCAACTGACGGAGGAAAGACATGCTATCCCGTTTTTTTCTGGACAGGCCGGTGTTTGCCTGGGTGATCGCCATTGTGATCATGGTGTTGGGCGGGCTTTCCATCTACAACCTGCCTATCTCCCAGTATCCGCCCATCGCGCCTCCTTCCATCTATATCACGGCGTTTTATCCGGGTGCTTCTGCGGAAACCGTGGAAAACAGCGTCACCCAGATCATCGAGCAGAAGATGACCGGCCTGGAGGATATGCTCTATATGTCCGCCACCAGCGATTCCTCCGGCACCGCACGGTTGGAATTGACGTTTGCGCCGGGAACCGATCCGGATGTGGCCTGGTCCAAGGTGCAGAATAAGCTTCAATTGGCCATGTCCAGCCTCCCGGATACCGTCCAGAGCCGAGGAGTGTCGGTGGGAAAAGCCACCCGAAACTATCTGATCATCGTCAGCCTGATATCCGAAGACGACAGCATGGACGGAAACGATCTGAGAGACTACGCCCAGTCCAACCTGGAAAAAGTCCTGGCGCGGGTGCCGGGTGTCGGGGAGGTGGAAAACTTCGGGACCCAGTACGCCATGCGAATTTGGCTGAACCTCGATAAACTGACCGAATACCATCTGACCATCGCCGAAGTGGTGGCGGCACTTCGAACCTACAACGTGGAAGTATCCGCCGGACAATTCGGGGGATCCCCCGCGGTACCCGGACAGCGGCTGAATGCCTCGATCATGGTGCAGAGTCTGCTCAAGACTCCTGATGAATTCGGCAATATTCCCATCCGGATCAGTCCGGACGGAGCCGTGGTGCGGGTGCGGGATATCGGGCGGACGGAGCTGGGTACCGAAGTCTATGACGTGGAGGCGTTTTACAACGGCAAGCCGGCCGCCGGGATGGCCATTCGGCAGGCCGCCGGTGCCAATGCACTGGATACGGCCAACGCCGTCAAGGCCAAGATGGAGGAGATGAGCCGCTATTTCCCGGCGGGGATGAAGGTCGTCTACCCGTATGACACCACTCCGTTCACCCGGGTGGCAATCCAGGAGGTGGTCAAGACCTTGTTGGAGGCCATCTTTCTGGTGTTCTGCATCATCTATCTCTTCATGGGGACGATCCGTGCGACCCTGATTCCGACCATTTCCGTGCCGATCGTACTGTTGGGAACATTCGCTTCACTGAGTTTCTTCGGCTTTTCCGTCAACATGCTGACCATGTTCGCGATGGTTTTGGTCATCGGTCTTCTGGTCGACGATGCCATCGTTGTCGTGGAAAATGTCGAGCGTATCATGGCCGAGGAAGGGCTTTCTCCCCGTGAGGCCACAGCCAAATCCATGGAGCAGATCACCAGTGCCTTGATCGGCATCGCCCTGGTTCTTTCGGCGGTATTCGGTCCCATGATCTTTTTCAAGGGATCTACCGGGGTCATTTACCGGCAGTTTTCGGTTACCATCATTTCCGCCATGCTGTTGTCTGTATTGGTGGCCCTGATTCTGACCCCGGTTTTGTGTGCTTCCCTGCTGAAACCTGTTCCGGCCGGGCACCAGTCATCGGACAGTGCCATATTTTTCTTGCGGCCGTTTTTTCGGTGGTTCAATCGTACCTTTTTCAAGTTGAGGGGGTGGTACGTACGGACGGTTAACTGGTCCTTTACCCGCAAAATCCGTTATATCGTTGTGTATTTCCTAATCATCGGCGGTGTGGCCACGCTTTTTATGAAGATGCCCACGGCATATCTGCCGGATGAAGATCAGGGGATTTTGATGATCCAGGTCATTCTTCCCGCCAATGCCACACTGGAACAGACCCAGAAGGTCCTGGCCGAACGGGTTCGGGGTTATTTCCTGGAAAACGAGCCGGATGCCGTTGCTTCGGTCATGAATGTGGCCGGCATCAGCTTTGCCGGCGGGGGACAGAATTTGGGATTTTCCTTTGTTCGGCTCAAGGACTGGCATCTTCGGGATCATGAATATCTGAAGGTGCAGGCTGTGGCCGGGCGAGCGATGCGTGCGTTTTCCCAGATCAAGGAGGCCATGATCTTTGCTTTTCCTCCGCCTCCGGTCATCGAACTGGGAAATGCGACCGGTATTGATTTTCAACTTCAGGACCGGGGAGGGATCGGCCATGCTGGGCTGATGGCAGCCCGGAACCAACTGTTGGGCATGGCGGCCCGGGATCCCCGCCTGGTCCGTGTGCGGCCGAACGGAATGGAAGATGTGCCGCAATACCGGGTGGATGTGGATTGGGAGAAAGCCGGAACCCTGGGAATTCCGATTTCGATGATACACACTACGATTTCCGCGGCGTTCGGGAGTTCCTATATCAACGATTTTATTCAGGGAGAGCGGGTGAAACGGGTTTTCATCCAGGCGGACGCTCCATATAGGATGCTTCCCAATGACATGGAAAAGCTGTACGTCCGAAACACCAGCGGGAAAATGGTGCCTTTTTCCGCATTTGCCACCGGCCACTGGGAATCCGGATCTCCCAAGCTGGAGCGTTTCAACGCGTTCCCGTCGATCAATATCTGGGGTGAGCCGGCTCCCGGGAAAAGTTCCGGAGACGCCATGCTCGCCATGGAGGAGTTGGCCAACCAACTGCCCCGGGGAGTTGGATATGACTGGACCGGACTTTCCTACCAGGAACGGATGGCCACCTCCCAGGCGCCGCTGTTGTACGCATTTTCCATCCTGGTGATTTTTCTCTGTGTGGCGGCCCTGTATGAGAGCTGGGCCATTCCGATGGCGAACCTGCTCATGCTGCCCCTGGGATTGTTCGGAGCTGCACTGGCCACCTGGCTCCGTGGTTTTCCGAATGACGTGTATTTCCAGATCGGATTCCTGACCACCTTGGGGCTCACGACCAAAAACGCGATCCTGATCATTCAGTTTGCCAAGGACCGGATTTCCGCCGGAGCCGGGGTTGTCGAAGCCACCCTGGAGGCGGCCCGGCTGAGGCTTCGTCCGGTGATTATGACTTCACTTGCCTTCTTTTTTGGAGTACTTCCGCTGGCCATTGCCTCGGGGGCCGGCGCGGGCGCCATGAAGGCCATCGGGACGGCTGTGGCCGGAGGCATGCTGTCCGCCACGTTCATCGATCTGTTTTTCATCCCGCTCTTTTTTGTGATGATTTACCGGCTGTTCCGACGGGAGCGAGGAACCGGGTCTGATTCCGTGCAGGCCGAGTCCGCCGGATATTCGGAGGTGAAATGACATGAAACGGTTCGTACTGCTGGGGGCCATTTTGTTGGTATGGATATCCGGGTGCTCCCTGGCTCCAAAATATGACCGCCCCGAGGCGCCGGTTCCCCCAACGTGGCCGCAGGGCGGGGCGTACCTTCCGGCAGGTCCTGATCCTTTGTCGCAGAAAGCTGTTTTGCCGGAATGGGAAATGTTTTTTACCGATCCCGGGTTGCGCCAGGCTATTCTGACGGCCTTGGCCAACAACCGGGATTTACGGATTGCATCGTTGAATGTGGAGCGGACCGCCGCGTTATATCGGATTCAGCGATCCGAGTTGTTTCCTTCGGTCAATGCCGGAGCTGTCATGAGTCGGCAACGGACACCGGCGGATCTTGCCTCTTCGGGAAAGCCCACGACCCAGGAAAATTACAGCGTCAATCTGGGGATCGTTTCGTGGGAAATCGATTTTTTCGGGCGGATCCGGAGCTTGGAAGACCGGGCTTTGGAGCAGTACATGGAAACGGAGGAAGCCCGCCGGAGTGCACAGATTCTTTTGATTTCAGCAGTAGCCGGCGCCTATCTGAACTTGGCTGCGGACCGGGACAACCTGGAGTTGGCCCGTACCACGCTACAGACCCAAGAAGAGATATATAGCCTCATTTATAGCCGGTATCGGGCTGGTCTGGCCACGCAGGTGGATGTCAGCCGCGCCCGCACCCAGGTCGAATCGGCTCGGGGAGATATCATCCGGTTCACCCGGCAGGTGGCGTTGGATGAACATGCCCTGAATCTGCTGATGGGAGTTTCGGATCCGGAAGATTTTCCGATAACCGGGTTGTCGGAGTTCACTGCTTTCCCGGCAGTGGTTGCCGGTTTGTCATCGGATATCCTGCTGAGCAGGCCGGATATCCTGGCGGCGGAACATCGCCTGAAAGCGTCTTACGCCAATATCGGCGCGGCGAGGGCAACTCTTTTTCCCCGGATTTCCCTGACTACCACCATCGGAACCGCCAGCAGCGACCTGAGCGGTCTTTTCGGGTCCGGATCGGCTACCTGGAGTTTTGTTCCCCAGATCGCGGCCCCGATTTTTGATGCCCGGCTCTGGTCCGCCTACGACGCTACCTGGATCGAGCGGGAGATCGCGTTGACCCAGTATGAGAAAACAATTCAAACTGCATTTCGGGAAGTTGCCGACGCATTGGCTGTTTCCGGGACTATCGACCAGCAGGTGGCTGCGCAAAAAGCCCTGGTCGAATCCCTGGAGGATGTATACCGCCTTTCGGATATGCGGTATCGCAAGGGGGTGGACAGCTATTTGAGTGTGCTGGATGCCCAGCGTTCCCTCTATGCGGCCAGGCAGGGGCTGGTGGCGGTAGAATTGGCCCGGATGGCCGGGCATGTCCGGCTGTACGCCGTGTTGGGCGGGGGAAAAACCTAGGGGAAAAGGGGATCCTTATGGGCTGGTATCGTTTTCAACGTGTCCTTCCGGCAGGCGTGCGCAGCCAATTTTTTTGGGGGGCAGATCGGCGAGGGTAGCCGGGCGCCTGTCCGGGGCGGGATGGCAAGACCTGTCCTGTTCCGGTGAAAGAGGTCCCCGGGGAAGAACCCGGCGGATCA
>CAZTKB010000166.1:0-7978 GCA_964614125.1 uncultured Desulfobacterales bacterium
CCTTGGAAGCCTTAATGAAAATCCTTTTTCCGGATGCACGAAACCCGGTTGGTTACCAGGAAATGCAGCGGTTTCGGCCGGGATATTTTCTGTTGATAGCCCAAAAAAGGCGGTAAACCGGATATGAACGACATCGGTTTTCACATACTGTCCCTGGCGGGAAAAGGATATTGCTGCAGCCAGATCCTTATCATCCTGGCCCTGGAAGCCCAAAGTCGCCGCAATGCGGACCTGGTACGTGCCATGGCCGGATGCTGCGTCGGCGCCGGCCGCTGCGATGGTGTCTGCGGGGTACTGATGGGTGCGGCATGTCTGTTGGCCCTGTATGCAGCAAAAGGTTCTGACCGGGAGAATTCCTCGGATCGTTTTCCCCTGATGCTGGCCGAATTGAACGAATGGTTCGAAACAACCGCCTGCCGTTCCTTTTCCGGTATCCGGTGCCGGGACATTCTCGGAGAAGACAGCATGGTCCCGAATCCGGACCGATGTGGGAGTCTGTTAGTCGATACCTGGCATCGGGTGATGGATATCCTTTTGGAAAACGGTTTTGATCCATCAGAAGAGCCCAACCCGGGTGCCTGGTAACAGACCGGTTTGGGAATCACATGACTCCTTGTCTGAAAACGGACCTTCCGGCGATGAACCACTCCCCCCGAACCAATGCTTTCGTGCCGGAGCGACATCCCACACCATCCGATCGGGTTCTTTCCCGCACCGAAAGCGTCTGTCCGGTCTGTCTGAAAAAACTGCCGGCATCTCGGGTCACCGACGGAACGAATGTGTTTCTGGAAAAAATCTGTCCTGACCACGGCCATTTCCAGACAGTCATCTGGAGGGGAAAACCCGCCTGGGAATCGTGGATCCGGCCGAAGATTCCGGCATCTCCATCGGTCTGTGCCACCCGGCCGACCAACGGATGCCCGTTTGACTGCGGCCTGTGCCAGGAACATCAGCAGATTACCTGCACCGCCCTTCTTGAAATCACCAACCGGTGCAACCTTTCCTGCGCGTATTGTTTCGCCTCGTCCGGTACCACCACCGTGGCCGATCCGAGCGCCGATGCGATCCGTTTTGCGTACGAAACCCTCCGGAAACAAGCTCCGGGATGCAACATCCAGATCTCCGGTGGGGAACCGACAATGCGGAATGATCTACCCCAGATCATTCAAATGGGCTGCGACATCGGTTTTGGATTCATTCAGCTCAATACGAACGGTCTTCGGATAGCCAGGGAACCCGACTATGCCTTTCAATTGAAAGATGCCGGCCTTTCCTCGGTTTTTTTACAGTTTGACGGAGTCTCCGATCGGGTTTATGAACGAATGCGCGGTATCCCGCTGATGGCCCTCAAACAAAAAGCCGTGGAACATTGCGGAAATGCCGGGCTGGGAGTCGTGCTGGTTCCGGTGGTCGTGCCGGGAATCAATGACCATGAAATCGGCGCCATCCTGGAATTCGGCCTGAAGCGGTCTCCTGTGGTACGAGGCGTTCATTACCAGCCGGTAAGCTATTTCGGAAGATGCCCCACCACCCCTGCCCAAGATCAGGACCGGATAACCCTGCCGGAAATCATGAGGGCGTTGGAACGGCAAAGCGGCGGCTTGGTTCATGCGACCGATTTCCGCCCACCGGGATGTGAACACGCGATGTGCTCTTTCAGCGGCAAATACCTGGCGAGTTCCGCCAATCGATTGTATCCGCTGGTGCCCAGGGGGAAAATGCCCTGCTGCAGCCGCCCCGAACCAGCCCTTGTCGGAGCTCAGCGAGCGATTGCCGCCACCGCCCGGCAGTGGGGGGCTCCGCAAAACATACAACCGCCGGCGCATGATCCAATCGATTTGGATATCTCCCGGTCCATGGATCTGGATCAATTCCTGGAATCGGCCCGCAACCGGACCTTTTCCATTTCCGGCATGGCCTTTCAGGATGCCTGGAACCTGGATTTGGAACGGTTGAAAGGATGTTGCATCCATGTGGTATCCCCGGACGGACGGATGGTGCCGTTTTGTGCCTGGAACCTGACAGACTCCGGACACCGGCCCTTGTATCGGAATACACCATGACCCCTATCACACCACTGGATTCCTGGATCCATCGATTCCTCAAGGGATCATGCGCTTCTGGCCGCCTGGTTCGATCCGACCTGGAAAGTTGGCAGTTTGCCCGAATCCGGCAGACCCTTGGCCATGCCATGAAAAACAGTATGTTCTATCGAGTTCGGTTGGCCGGATGGAAGGAAAATGCCATACGGCGGCCCCGGGATATGGCCGACTTGCCGTTTACGACAGAAGCCGATCTGAAAAACGGCCCTTTGCACTTTCTGTGTGTTTCCCACACCGAAATTGATCGTTGTGTCACCCTGCAAACCTCCGGAACAAGCGGCCCGCCCAAACGGGTTTTTTTCACCGGCGAGGACCTGGAAAGGACCATGGATTTTTTCCACCATGGCATGTCCACCTGTTGCGGGCCAGGAGACCGGGTGATGATCCTTTTTCCCGGAGACAGACCCAACACGGCAGGAGACCTCCTCTCCCGCACTCTGCCCCGACTGAAAGCATCCGCCATCCTTATCCCTCCTTTCACCGACCCGATGTCCGCCCTCGATATCATCCGAAAGGAAAAAATCACTTGCCTGGTAGGCTTACCCGTTCCGGTTCTGGCCCTGACCAGGTTCGGGGGGAAAAAGAACAATCTCCGCGGTCAGATCCATTCCGTTCTGTTAACCGCGGATCATATTGCCGAAGCGTTGGCAAGGGCCGTGGAAAAGGGATTGGGCTGCCAGGTGTTCGGGCATTATGGAATGACGGAAATGGGATGGGGTGGTGGCGTGGAATGCACCGCACGAAACGGATACCACATGCGGGAAGCCGATCTCTATATCGAAATCGTGGATCCCGATACCGGCATGATTCTTCCGGATGGAGAAACCGGTGAAATCGTGGTCACCACCCTGACACGCACAGGAATGCCGCTGATCCGCTACCGGACCGGGGATATTTCCCGGTTTCATCGCTCCCCTTGTCCCTGTGGAACGGTTCTGAAACGCCTGGATCAAATTTCATGCCGAAAAAACGGATTAGTACGGTTGAAATCCGGCGTAACGATGACGATATCCATGCTGGATGAGGCTCTGTTTGATTTGGAAAACATCCTGGATTTCCAGGCCGAACTTACCCAGACGAACCAGGAGGAAAACCTGACCATCGCCCTGTTGGTTGCCCCGGGATCCGATCCGCACCAAGTTGGCCGTCAAGCCACAAAAAAACTGGCGCAACTTCCATTTTTTGCCGATAGCCGGTTATCTCTCATCATCCAACCCGGGCGTTATTCTGCCGGATCCATTTCTTCACCCGGAACATCAAAACGCACTCTGCGGGACCACCGGCACGTATAGTACCCGGATTTCTCGTTGAACCTGCTATACCGGAAGTCTACCCGCCGAAATTGGGATTAATGAATTCCACCCGATCCCCTGGATCCAATACAAGCCTGTCGTATTGATCCGGATAAACGAACCGTCCATTGCGTTCGACGATTAAATCCGTGTCATACTCCTGAAAATATCGGATCAGATCCGCAATGGTCGTCTCTTTGCGAATGGTTTCCGAATGTCCGTTTACAATGATGGCGATGGATTGATTCATGGTTTGATTTCGAAGTGTTTGTGGATTCAGCGGACGAACCTTCATGATTGGCACACATGACAGGACGGCCTTTTTTCCAGCCGGATTTTCCGAAACGTCATTTCCATTCCATTCACAACCAGCAGGTCACCCGCAAGAGAAGGTTTCATTCCCACCATGCACTTGATCGCCTCCAAGCTCTGAATGGAGCCGATCAAACCGGCCACCGGCCCGATTACCCCGACCGGCTCCCATGGACCGCCATTACGGGGAAAAATGCATTCCAAACAAGGTGTCTGGCCGGGAATCATCGTGGTGGTCATTCCGGAAAACCCTTCTATTCCCCCGAACAGAAACGGAATCTGTTTCCGGACAGACACCCGGTTCAAGACTTTGCGGGTTTCCAGATTGTCGGTCGCGTCCACTATCACCTGGCATCCGGAGACCAACTCATCGATCCCGTCGTGTTGAATGATTCCCTGAATCGGTTGAATCTCGCATAACGGGTTGAGTTCATGAAGGGTCTCCCAGGCAGAAACTGTCTTCGGCTTCCCGATGTCTGAGGTACCATGGAGAATCTGGCGATTCAGATTTCCGGCTTCCACCCGATCATAATCAGCAATCCGAATACAACCAACCCCTGCGGCTGCCAGATAACAAGCCGATATCGAACCCAACCCACCCGCCCCGGCAATGAAGACACGGGCGTTTTTCAATCGAAGCTGGCCATTTTCTCCGATTTCGGCAAGAACTATCTGTCGTTGATATCGGCTCATTTCCTCAGGGGACAGCATTTGATTCTCCCTTGCATGGCATCTTTGCCGTAACGCAACCGTTTTCGTTCATTGGAATGAAACAAAGACCGGCAAATATCCGATCCCTTCAAAAAAACACTATGTCAATGTTGACATATCCATTTATATAAGGTATCAGAGGAAAAAAGTCAATCGTGGTATACCAGCGGACATTTGGTGTTTCAGCCTGCTGAACAAAATAGACCGCAATACCTGGTTTTCGATCGGCACCTTTCGTTTTTGACCGACACCTTTCACCCTGAAACCCGGAGAAACGCATGCTGCTGCCCAAGTTCGATTTCCTGGAACCTGAAACCATCACCGAGACCTGCCAGATCCTTTCTGATTTCGGAACCAAAGCCAAACTGATCGCCGGCGGAACCGATCTGATGGTCAACATGAAAAAACGACTCCTTTCCCCGGAAGCAGTGGTTTCCATTTCCCGGCTTCCGGAACTGAACCGCCTCGAATTCACGCAGGATAGGATTTGCATGGGTGCATGCGTCACTATCAGCGAGATCTGCGAATCGAAAAAACTGGACCGGTATCTTCCGGCATTGGTTCAGGGCGCCAAAAATCTGGGGACTCCCCTGATCCGGAATCTCGCAACTATCGGAGGGAATATCGGAAGCGCGCGTCCTGCGGCAGATCTTCCACCCGCCCTGATCGCCTACCGGGCGGAAGTGGTTTTGCAAAGTCTGTCCGGCACTCGGACGATGCCCATGGAAAACTTCTTTCTGGGACCCGGGTTCACCGCCATCCGGCCGGATGAAATTCTGACCGAATTCCGTATTCCCATCCCGTCTTCCGGAACCGGTGCCGCCTATTTTCATATCGGAGTTCGCAAAGGTCAGGACTGCAATTTGGTTAATGTCGCCTCATGTCTGGCCCTGGACGAAAACGGCAGGATCCGGAACGCACGCATCGTGATGGGATGTGTCGGTCCCACGCCCCTCCGGGCAACCAACGCCGAAAAAATTCTTATCGGACAACCGCCTGACGAAAACCTGTTGGAACAGGCAGGAAAGGCGGCCGGTCTCGAAAGCCGACCGATCGACGACTTCCGGGCGCCGGCAGACTTCAAACGCGCCATGGCCGGGGTCCTGACACGCAGGACATTGGCAAAGGCCTGGGATCAGGCCAAAACCGGGTATTGACCAACCAACGGGGGAATTCGACATGAAAAAACTGATACAACTGAACATCAACGACCGGGAATACGACGTGGCCGTTTCTCCCAACCAGACCCTGGTGGATGTTATCCGGTACGACCTGGGTCTGACCGGAACCAAAAAAGGGTGCGAAATGGGGGATTGCGGATCGTGCACGGTGATTATCGACGGCAAGGCAGTGAATTCCTGCCTGATTCTGGCTATGCAGGCCGTCGGAAGAAAAATTCGGACCATCGAAGGGGTGGAAACCGACACCGGATTACATCCCATACAAAAGGCGTTTATGGAAAAAGGCGCCATACAGTGCGGCTTCTGTTCCTCCGGAATGATTCTTTCCGCCAAGAATCTGTTGGATAAAAACCCGAATCCGGACGAAGCGGATATCCGTGCCTCCCTGGCCGGGAATCTCTGCCGATGCACCGGCTACCAGCATATCATTGAGGCCGTGAAATCCGTTGTTCCCGAAAAAAAACGGAACCCCTGAAATGAGCGACTCACCGAACCCGAAATCCCTGGAGAACGAACATGACGGAATATAATGTGATCCATTCCCGTGCAATACGGCTGGACGCACCGGCCAAGGCCACTGGAAAAGCCATATACATCGACGACATGTCCATGCCCGGAATGCTCTACGGCGCCCTCCTGCAGAGCCCGGTCGCACATGCGAAAATCCGCAGCATCGACACGTCCCAGGCCAAAGCACTACCCGGCGTGAAGTCGGTGGTTACCGCAGCCGAAGCCGGTCTGGTCCGTTACGGGGTGAGCCCAGCCCGATATGATGAGACCCTTTTTTGCCATGACAAGGTCCGGTATGTCGGAGATGAGATCGCGGCGGTTGCCGCGGTGGACCTGGAGACCGCGTTGGAGGCGGTTTCGTTGATCCGCGTAGAGGTTGAGGAACTTCCGGCTGTTCTGACAATCGAGGAGGCCATGGCACCCGAAGCACCGGTGCTGCACCAGGAATATCCCGGCAATATCTGTGCTGAAGTACATTCCGAGTTCGGAAACGTGGAAAAGGCCTTACAGGAAAGCGACATAGTCCAAACCGTCACGTTTACCAACAAACGCCAGGATGCCGCCTTTATCGAGCCGCAGGGGTGCCTGGCAAACTATGACCTGTCCGGGAACCTCACCCTGTACAGCTCCACCCAGGTCCCCCATTATGTCCAACGGACCATCGCCATGGTATTGCAGCTACCGGTGGGCCGAGTGCGGGTTATCAAACCCTATGTGGGGGGAGGCTTCGGCATTAAGGCAGCGGCCAATCCCATGGAACTTGCCTGCTGCCTGCTGTCGATGAAAACCGGAAAACCGGTAAAAATGAATTATACGCGGGAGCAGGTGTTCCACTATGGAAGAGCCAGACATCAGTTCCGGCATACCATGACGACCGGTGTGAAAAAGGACGGAACGATTCTGGCGCTCCGACATGAATGCCACTTGGACGGAGGGGCATATTCCAGCTTCGGCATCGCCACGGTCTATTATTCCGGATCTCTGTTGGGAGGACCCTACAAGCTGCCGAACATGAAATACGACGGCTACCGGATCTACACCAACAAACCGGCGTGCGGTGCCCAAAGAGGCCACGGGGGAGTTGCAGCCCGAGCCTGTTGGGAGCAGCAGTTGGATATGATCGCCGAAGAAATCGGAATGGACCCGATCGAATTCCGGCTGAAAAATATCATGAAAGCCGGAGATGTCACCTGCAATGACCTGAACATGAGCAGCCTGGGCATGCGCGAATGCATCGAGGCAGTACGGGACGGGTCTGGATGGCAGAATAAGAAAGGCAGGCTTCCGAAAGGAAAAGGAATCGGAATGGCTTGCGGCTTTTTCGTTTCCGGCGCCGGCTATCCGATCTACCGCTCCGACACCTACCATGGAACCGTGATGGTCAAGCTGACGGAAGACGGTGGGAAAGCGCTGGTATATACTGCCTCCGCCGAAATCGGCCAGGGTTCGGATACCACTTTCGCCATGATCGTGGCGGAAGCTCTCGGTATCCGGCTGGAAGATGTCCGCCTGGAATCAGGTGACACGGACTTCGGAGTCGATCTGGGCGCCTATTCCAGCCGGCAGACACTGATGACCGGCCATGCAGCCAAGGAAGCTGCGGAAGACGTGAAAAGGCAGGTGCTGGAGGTTCTCTCCCGCGAACTGAATGTTCCGGCAAAAGATATGGATATTCGGGACAGTATCATTTGGTTCCGGAACCAGAATGTCGATTTCAGCGACCTCAGAACCCGGTATGTCAAAGAGCATCGCGGCTGGTCAGACAACCCCCAAACCGGACCACTGACATTTACGGAAGCATCCCGGATCGCTTATCTGGCCAAGGGAAGCATCGTCGGAACCGGCAAATATCAGCCACCACAGTTGGGAG
>CAZTKB010000167.1:0-7909 GCA_964614125.1 uncultured Desulfobacterales bacterium
GACAGCATGCTCCGCTACCCGCCCCCTCATTTCCGAGCAGTACAGCTTGGCCATCGCCGCCTCCTTTTCAAAGGGCCGATGCCGATTCCGAAGCCAGCACGCTTTGTACAGCAGATTTCGACCACATTCGATATCCACCGCGCTATCGGCCAGTTTAAAGGCAACCGCCTGAAACTTGCAAAGGGGCTGACCAAACTGAACACGCTCCCGGGCATACTTCCATGCGGCGTCATAAGCTCCCTGCGCCCCTCCCAACCCCATGGCCGCGATCGACAGCCTGCCGCCGTCCAGGGTTTTCAGCATCTGATGAAAACCATCCCCCCGCTGGCCCAATATATTCGCAGCGGGAACCCGAACCGAATCAAAATACAATTCCGCGGTATTGGATGCCCGCCACATCATCTTCCGGTGCATGGGAACCGCACGAAACCCCGGGGTTCCGTGCTCCACCAAAAAACAGGTATATTCCGGCCGGCCGTTCGGCCGGACACCGGTAATGGCTTGAACGGTAACACCCAGAGACAAATCGCAAGCCGCATTCGTGATGAAAATTTTGGAGCCATTGATTACCCAGTGATCTCCGTCCGGCACGGCAGTCGTTTTACTTCCACCGGCATCCGAACCCGCGGTCGGCTCCGTCAGGCCGAAACCCCACAAACCCCTTCCCGAACACAACACCGGCAGGTATTTTCTCTTCTGTTCTTCCGAACCGAAATACCAGATCGGGCCAATTCCCAAGGAATTTCCAGCCGCGACGGTCGCTGCCTGGGATCCGTCCACCCGTGCAATTTCTTCCACACCGATAATGTAGGATAGGTAATCCATCCCCTGGCCGCCAACCTCTTCCGGGACAAACATTCCGAACAAGCCGATGTCGCCCATTTTTCGGGTCAAGTCAGCGGAAAATGACTCCTTTTCATCCAACTCCCCGGCAACTGGAGCGATTTCCCGGAGAGCGAATTTCCGAACCTCTTTTCGAATCATTTCCTGTTCTTTGGTCAGGTCAAAATCCAATTCGGCCTCCTCTGCAAATACGGTATAGGTTGACCCGATGGACGGACATCGGATTACAGGATATGGGGAAAGGTTCGGAAAAACATCTGCAAATCCGAATCCGGCTCCCCGAGGGAGGGAACAGAACGGAACGAGCACACTTGGTCCGGATGTTTTCGGACCGCAGAGATCAAAGCCGCCACCACATCCGGGTCAAACAGCTTTCCGGATGCCTCCTGCAGACGATCGACCGCCGATTCCAGGGATCTCGGCCGAATCAAATGCCTGCCGGAAATCATGGTTTCAAAGGAATCACATGTTCCCAATACACGGGCACCCAGCGGTATGTCGGCCCCCCGAAGACCTTCCGGATACCCGGATCCATCAAACCGTTCATGATGGTACAGAACCAGAACGGCGATTTCGTTCAAAAATGGAAGAGGTTTCAATATTCCGGCACCGATTTCCGGATGTTTTTTCACCAGTTCCATTTCCCGCCGATTCAATGCGCCCAGTTTGTCCAGATGGTGGTCGCGGATGCCGATTTTTCCGATATCATGCAACAATCCGGCATGATAAATGGTTTCGGTTTCCCTCTCGGATAACCCCATCTCCCTGGCAGTCATCCGCGCATAGCAGGCAACTTTCAGGGAATGCCCATGCGTCAAATCGTCCCGGGCCTCGATCGCTAGGGAAAGACCGGATATCGTCTGCCGGAAGGTCTCCAGAAGATGCCGGTCATATCGCAAAGCCCGATGAAGCGCAATCGCCCCCTGTTCCGCCAGGGATTTCAGAAAATGTAATTCCCGGTGAACCGCTTTCCACGGCCTGCTGAAATACACGGCCAATATCCCGTGATATTCGTCCACGATCTCCAAGGGAATGCCGATAATGGAAACCACTTTTTTCTTTCCCAAGCGTTCCAGGTTGGGAATACGGTTATCATACCGAGCATCGTCGATCCGGACAAAACCATGGGAATCCGGCTTGAAAATAGCGGCCAGATCGGAAAAACCAACAGACGCAAGGCTGTTATACGGGAAACCGAAAACCAGTTTTTTTTCAATAAGTTGTTTATTCTGATTCAGAATCCAATAGATACTTCCCTTGGCCCCCATTATCTCGGTGGCATGACGAACAACCAATGCAAGGATATCGTCCACCCCCACCCCGGAATGAATCGAAGCACTGACCAGATGGAAGGCGTCCAGATACCGGTGATACAGCAATGCCGTTTTGAGGCCCACCCCCTGCTGTTCCAGCATGGATCGTAATTTAATAAACTGATTGATGTCAATACTGAATTGATTTGAGTAATAAAATAAGAGAACCAGCTTGTTGACCTCGTTCAAATCCAAAGGAACCCAGAAGCACATCTCCATTCTCTCGGAATGGGAATTCCCACCATCAGGAACACAGCCCTCTGTATAGAATTCCACCAGGTGATTTTTCCAATACCGGATTTCCGTCTCCTGTTCGACCTCATTCAGCCCGCAACAGGCCCTACTGAGAATATCATTCCTGGAAAAATCCACCGAAGCGAACAGGCAGGCATCCGCATGAAACAGGGGCATCAGGCGGGACGCCAAGCGGTTCAGGGCACCCTCCACCGAATCGCCGTTCAACACTGCCTCGCCGGTTTCCCGGATCAGGCCGGAGAGAACCGCGTGAAAATGTTCCGATGTTCCCGGTTTTTTTGGGAAATCGGGATCAGACGAATCATTCCACGGGAAGTTTTTCATATTTGGCAATGGTCCGCCACAGGCTTTTTCTTCTCTGGTACTTGCCTTCCCAGGTTTCCCGGACCGATCGGTACGTTTCCGGGCTCAGATCCCTGGTAGCCAGCAGCCACCTGGCATGATGATCGTAGTTGGATATCTGGACATATTCCGGATGAGGAATCAGTTTGGTAATTTGGGTTTTCAAATTCTCCAAGGCCCGGTCGCGGAACTTCTCCGCTCCCATCCGGGACAACCATTGCCGGCGGGCTTCCACATGGCTCCAGTCACCCACCAACGATGCCTGCATCGCGCGCATCAAATTAGGCACTCGGCGCTGGAACCCGGAGAGGGAAAACAAATCAACGGCTAGAAGCAAAAACTCTTGCTGGCGTTCCAAAAACATCTTGGGATGTTGCATCAATTGATCCATCCATCCCTCCAGTTGTTCGAGAAACCATACGGAACCTTTTTCAGTTTCCAGGCCGGCTTCGAGCAGCCACCGGATCCAGCAGCTTTTCGTCCGAAATGGGCTGTCCGGGTTGTATCCGAGGGTAGTGGAAATCAGATAATCCTGCCATTGCTGAATCAGAGGATGCATGTTTTCATGTGCCTGGGTTCCAACCACTTGGACCACCGCATCCCAATCATGAGGATCGCGGAAAGTAACTTCCTGAAACCGCAAGGTGTGGGCCAAAATCGGCAATCCCAAACTCTGGGCGACATTCGCCCAGCCCTCCAGCAGGTCCACGATTTCCATATCGCTGGGTTTCCGACTATACTTCTGGGATTGAATCAGCAATCCTGTTTCCGGTCGCCAATCCGTGAATCCGGCTTGCCGGGCATAACTTGCCAAGGTTTGTTCATAGATGATTCCCGCGTCCGCCGGCAGGTTCTTTTCCAGCAGATCGTTTATAACCGGAATACCATATTGCCAGTTATCGGGAATCATCTTCCGGCAATACCCCAGATAAGAATCGACATCAAACTCCTGGGAAAGAGAGTGAAAAATGGAATGCCACGGGGATTCCGAATGATTCAACTGCTGTTCCCAGAACGGCTCGTCAGAATGGCGGCGCAGGAAATCGTACACCTCGCGCCTGCGAGCTTCCGTAAGCTGAGGGAAAAAAGCCTGAAACGCCTGGAGATTCAATTCGACAATGCGGGAACGGGAGATGGCAAGAACCCGTTCGATAACGTCTTTTGCAGATGGGGAGGTCAGGGAAAGCCATTTCAGAATGCACTGCGTTGTGATCACTCCCAGGGTACAGATCACCGGTGAATCTCCCGCCCATTGGGGATTTTCCCGAATCTGTTCTTCGATGGTCGACAAAGCGGTCTCGAAGAGTGTGTCCGGAGCGATCCGATATTCGTTGGCGGCTTCCAACAGCGGGTTCAACTTGGCCGACAAGCCGTCCAAATCGTCGATGAACCGTCCGACATCGAAATGAGGAACATCCCATTGGTGCTCCACCACCACATACAATCCATTTTCATTTCCCAGTGAATCGACCATCTGATTCCAACGCTTCCACAGGGAATGCCATTTTTTTTCCATCCGCTTTCGGCCGGCTTCCCGGTCCTGGATCACGGCTTCGGCATCCATCAGTCCCCGGATTTTTTCCGCCAGCTCCGGTTCCAGGTGTGACAGAAAAATCCTGCGGTTCTGCGGCTTGATCATCCGAAAAAAAGCATCCAGGATGGATCCGATTTCTTCCGGGGTCAACATGCCGATCAAACGATGCCCAAATCTGTTATACATAAACCAAATCTCCTGAAACGCGATAAACTCGGAACGATCCAAATTATTGGAGGGTCTCGCCGCCTGCCTGTCCGCTGAACGTGCCCATCATGCGGAGGACAGATAGGGTCAAAAACTGAGAACCGTCGCGTTGCAGGCGAGATCGATCAATTCAGCACCGACCGCCATACGGGCTCCCTGAATCAGATCAGCCTCCGTGATTTTTCGGGTAATGGCGCAGGGGGTGCAAACCAGGATCGGCACCTCGTATTCCTGCAGAAAGCTCAAATGATCATCCGCCGAATCTCCTGTCGCGGCTTTCAGATGGTCGGCGATCCCTTCCTTGGCGAGATATACCGCCTCATCCAATAGAAAAACAGTGACCTGTTTTCCTTGTTTTTTGGCGACGGCAGCGAAAAAAAGCGCCCGGGTGGCGCGATTGGGGTTGTCAGTACCGCAGGACAAAGCAATAAGCACATGATCCGTCATATCGGAATCCTCCTAGATTGAAAAGTAATCTACAGGCATGGCCGGGCCGGATACGGTCCCGGCAATTGTCCCAATTTCTGTACAAAAGTCGATTATCATGATATGAAACCAAAAATCAACCATGCCATGAGAAATATTCTGAAACACGGGGAAACCGATATGCAAACCACCGCAACACCTCCCATGCACGACAACCAGGGTCCGTTGCAGCCCATTTGGATGGAAGAACTAAACGGGACCGTGTTCGTGATCGATCAACGTCTCCTCCCCCATCAACTGAAGGTTCTTGCCGTTTCCAAAGTCGAAGAAATGATTCACGCGATTCAGGAAATGGCCGTACGGGGGGCCCCCTTGATTGGAGCATCCGGCGCGTACGGAATGGTTTTGGCTTCGGTATCCGCATCCAAAACCCCGGATCCGGATGCCGTGCTTCAGGCCGAAGCAAAACGCCTGAAAGCCGCCCGACCGACTGCCGTCAACCTCTCCTGGGCCGTAGACCAGGTGCTTGCCGGCATCCTGGGGCTGGAAGATCCGGAGGAGCGCATCCGCCTTGCCCGGAATGCGGCGGAAAAAATTGTCCAACTGGAGGTTGAGAACTGCCGAAAAATCGGAGAGCACGGTCTTTCCCTCATCCAGGAAATTCATCTTCAAAATCCCGGGCGTCCGGTTCAGATTCTGACCCATTGCAACGCCGGATGGCTGGCATGTATCCAGTATGGAACCGCCACCGCCCCGATGTATGCGGCTGTTGAAGCCGGTATCAACATCCATGTTTGGGTGGATGAAACCAGGCCTCTGAACCAAGGTTCCCGATTGACCGCATGGGAACTGGGCCGGTACCATGTTCCCCACACCCTGATCGTAGACAATGCGGGGGGGCACCTGATGCAACACGGCTTGGTGGATATAGTTATTGTAGGAGCAGACCGGGTCGCCCGTTCCGGGGATGCCGCCAACAAGATCGGTACCTACCTGAAAGCCCTGGCGGCCCACGACAACCGGATCCCCTTTTATGTGGCGATTCCCTCCACTACCTTTGACTGGACCATTTCCGACGGAATTCGGGATATCCCGATCGAACAACGAGCCGCGGATGAAATTCGCTTTGTGGAAGGACTCGACCACGGTATCCTCCGGAAAGTCCTGGTACCTCCCATAGATTCCCCGGTAGCCAATTATGCCTTCGATGTCACACCGGCACGACTGATCACCGGGCTGATTACGGAAAGAGGCGTCTGCGCGTCGACCGCGTCGGATATTCTTCGGCTTTTCCCGGAAAGGGCGTGAATCTCAGATTCTACCACAAGAATCGTATCACAGGAACATATCCATATGCTTACCGAATCTGAAGAAAAAGTGATTGCCTCGATTCAGAGCGACATTCCGGTCGTCGAACGGCCTTTTCGGGAACTGGCCGGGCAGGCCGGCCTCACGGAGATAGAGTTTCTGAATATACTGCAGGATCTTTGTCGGCGGGGAGTGATACGACGTCTGGGGGCTACCCTCCGACACCAGAAAACCGGGTTCGAGGCCAACGCCATGACCGCCTGGAAAGTCCCGGAGGACCGGATCGAAGAGGTTGGCCGAAAAATGGCCTCCTTTCGAGAGGTGTCCCATTGCTACCGGCGAAATCCGGCACCGGGATGGCCCTACAATCTATACACCATGATTCATGCTACCGACGAGCAATCCTGCATAGAGACGGCAGCCAGAATTTCCGCGGCCGCCAATGTCTTGGAGTACGAAATGCTTTTCAGCCGGAAAGAAATGAAAAAGACTTCCATGGCCTATTTTCCGAACGGAACGGACCGGGAGACAGCCTGACAAATTCCGTGAAACCGGACACCCCCCGAATTTTACTGGTCAATCCTTGGATTCATGATTTCGCGGCCTATGATTTCTGGGCCAGACCCATGGGATTGCTTCTGTTGGCCGCGCAATTGCGTTTGGATGGGATATCCGTCTACTACCTGGACTGCTTGGACCGGTTTCACCGACGGGCCGGCCTGGCACAACCGTCGGCCCGGCACGGCCGGGGCCCCTACATCAAAACCCCCCTTCCCTTGCCGGAAGGCCTGTCCGATGTCTCCCGGAGATATTCCCGGTATGGAATTCCGCCGGAATGGTTCCGGGAGGATATCCGTTCCATCCCTCGCCCGGATGCGGTTCTGGTCACATCGATTATGACCTATTGGTATCCGGGAGTCCGAGAAGCCATCCGGGAAATCCGGGCGGCCTGGCCGGACGTTCCCGTTATTCTTGGGGGGATTTACGCCACCCTGTGCCGGGACCACGCCATGTCGGCTTGCGGCGCCGACGAAGTGGTTTCCGGAAGAGGAGAAAGCGGGCTTCCCGAAATGCTGGAACGCTTGATTCCGTCGTTGCGGGTAACACGCTGGAATCCGGACGATCTCGATGCTCTGCCATTTCCCGCATACGACCTGCAGGGCACCATTCCGTATGTTCCGTTACTGACATCCATCGGATGTCCTTTTTCCTGTGATTACTGCGCATCTTCTTTTTTGTCCCCGGCGTATAGGAAAAAATCTCCGGAAATCGTTATGGAAGAAATCCGGTTCTGGCACGAGAGGTTTCAGGTCAACGATTTCGTCTTCTATGACGACGCCCTACTGGTGGACGCTTCCCGCCATGCCATGTTGTTTCTCGAGATGGTGATCCGATCGGGACTGAGTAAATCCATTCGCTTTCACACTCCAAACGCGGTCCATATCCGGGAAGTGACTGCCGAAACCGCGTCCCTCATGAAACGCGCCGGATTTAAAACCCTTCGATTGGGACTGGAAACCACCCGCTTCAATTCCGGAGAACGTTTGGACGTAAAAGTCACTCGCAGTGAATTTCATCAAGCGGTACAACGCCTGCGGAATGCCGGTTTTGAGGGCAGGGAGGTGGGCGCCTATCTCCTGGCCGGCTGCCCGGGCCAACCCCTGACAGATGTCACAGATGC
>CAZTKB010000168.1:0-7879 GCA_964614125.1 uncultured Desulfobacterales bacterium
AAGCGGGACACCCCCCCTGCTTCCCGGATTGGCAAACGGTTTTTCAGCCCGCCGTTCCGGGGGACCCATCCCGCTTTCCCTGGGAAAAGAACTCGGATGCGGCACTCGCAAGCGGATCGGACAGGGGGGATTCCGTCGAAATGGACTGAAACAACGGATCAGTTTGGTTGAACCAACCGGGCCGTTGTCGCTGTCCGATCCGGCGAGTGCGGCATCCTCAGACAGCTTTTCCTGCGGGAAAGGCGGAATAGGTCCCCCGTTCCGGCTTTCCGGCCCAACGATACCCCATTGTCCGTCCGTGTTGGTCCATTTTGTCCACACTGTCCATCCTGTCCACTGCGGTTCAGGCTGTCAAACGGTTGATTAGCCGCCGTCCCGGGGCGACCGATCTCGCTTTCCCGCGGAAAGAGTGGCAACTCATCCCCTCTTGCGGGCTGGGTGAGCGGTAACAATTTTTTCCCCCTTCACCCTGGTGGGGGAGGGTCAGGGTGGGGGGGAGTAAAAGCGGGACCCATGGTCCGTCCATGTTGTCCACTGCCGCTTCATACGGATAATCGGCTGTGTAAGGGCGACCGGCGGGTCGTCAGGCAAGGTGCTGCCGTCGATCTGGAATGGAGGAAACGGAACGCCGTACCAGGACGAAAAGCGGGACATTGACGGAGCCCCGGGGATAAACTTCCTTGCAATCGAAAAATGGGTATGGTAGATTCTGAACGGTCGATCAGAATTTGGAAATCCATGATCGAAAAACCGAACCATACATCCGACTTCACTCGGATTGATCACCACCCATATCTACGCCATCAGGAGGAACCACATGGATTTTGAGCTTACCAAATCGCAGATTGAAATTCAAAAAGCCGCCCGGGATTTTGCCAAGGGTGAATTCGACAAAGACTTGGCGCTGGAGTTGGACCGGAAACACGAATTCCCGACCAAAATTTGGCAGAAGGCCGCGGAACTCGGTTTTGTCGGCATACATTTTCCGGAAAAATATTCCGGACAGGGAATGGGGGTCATGGAAAATATCCTGGTGGCGGAAGAGCTCTGCGCGCGGGATTCGACGATCGGCAGCGCCATCGTGCTGTCTTCCTTCGCCTCTGAATGTCTTCTCCGGTTTGCCAGCGAAGATATCAAGTCCCGGTTTCTTCCCCAGATAGCGGAAGGAAAGATGCTGTCGGCCGGAGCCTTCACCGAACCCGACCACGGATCCGATATCACCCTGATGAACACCACGGCGGTGAAGGATGGAGACGACTTTATTATTAACGGAACCAAGACCTTTATCACCAACGGCTGCCTGGCCGGTTTCTTCACCGTGCTTTGTCAGACCGATTACGAGGTAAAGCCGTCGTATCGCGGCATCAGCATGATCCTGGTGGAAGCGGACCGCAAAGGGGTTTCGGCGACGGATATCGGGGAAAAGATGGGAATTCACATGATGTCCACCGCCGAGGTGACGTTCAAGGACGTCCGGGTTCCCCAGTCCAATCTGATCGGAAAAGAAGGAAAGGGGTTTTACCAGGTTCTGGAATTTTTCGACGAAAGCCGGATTCTGATTGCGGCCCAGGCGTTAGGAACCGGCCAGGGTGCCTTTGACCGCGCCTTGGCTTATGTGAAAAAACGCGAACAGTTCGGCAAACGAATCGCCGATTTTCAGGCGACCCAGCACAAGCTGGCGGATATGGCCACCAAGCTGGAACTGGCCCGGCTGATGACCTACAAGGCCGCCTGGAACTACGATCAGGGCCGGATCGATCCCAAACTGACGTCCATGGCCAAAATGTTCGCCGCCCGGACAGCCGTGGAGGTCGCGGATGAGGCCATCCAATTGATGGGCGGCTACGGATATATGGCGGAATACGAGGTGGAACGTTTCTACCGGGATGCCAAGATCACCGAAATCTACGAAGGAACCAAGGAAATTCAGAAAAACACGATCGCCAGTGCCGTCCTGGGCAAATTCAAATAACGGTTTTTTCCCCGAAGCCCCCCAAACGCCCCGGCGTGGGGGGCAGACTTCAGAAGGAGGCGACCCATGCTGGAACTCATGAAAAAAACCATGCTCGCGGGTATCGGCCTTGCCATCAAGTCCAAGGAAGAAGTGGAGGATTTGATCAAGGATTTCATCAAAAAGGATGAGATGGAAGAGGAAGAAAGAACATCCTTTCTGAAAGAACTCAAGGAAAAAGCGGAAGAAGCCAGAAAAGATCTGGAATCCACGATCGAAGCCAAGTTCAAATCGTTGTTGAAAAAGGCCGATGTCGCCAGCCGGGAGGAAATGACTGAGCTGAAAAACGAGATCGCCCAACTGAAACAACGGATCGAATCCGGTGCCGGCGGTGGAAGCGGCGCCTCCGAGGGATAAATTCGTGTCGGAGATCCCGACTGTTTCGATTCGATTGTATGCTTCCCTGGCGCAATACGCGCCCCCGGATGGGGACGCCCATCCGGTTCGTTCCGGAATGAGCATCTGCGATGTGGTGGAAGAACTCGGGATACCTTCGGATCAGGTCAAGCTGATTTTTGTCGATGGCAAAAAGGAAGGTCTGGAATTCCGGCTTTCCGGAGGGGAGCGGGTGGGGCTTTTCCCGCCGGTGGGTGGGGGGTGATATGTATTCTGTATCCCTGGAGGAAGAGATCGTCCGCCATGCTGTCGGCCGGAAACGGCAGGACGGTACCTCGTATCGAAGCTTGCCATCCCGATCTGTGGCTGAGATAGCCGATTCCCGGTATTTGCGGGGTAGGGAGGTCGAGATCGCCGCGCTGCAAATCGGGGTGATTCCGGAGCGGTATGTCCGAAACATGGGTACCTTCAGCGCATCAGACCAGATCCGATTGCTTTCCGCCACCGTGGCGGTGGTGGGGTTGGGCGGCCTGGGCGGGGGAGTGACCGAAATGCTGGCACGTCTGGGCATCGGATTCCTTCGCCTGATCGACGGGGATCGATTCGAAGACAGCAATCTGAACCGCCAGCTTTTCTGTACGCATGCCGCCATCGGTGAAAGCAAAGCCCAAGCTGCCCGGAACCGAGTCCGGGAGGTGAATCCATCAATCGAGGTGTCCCCGATTCCGGAGTTCCTTACACCAGACAACCACTCCTCTGTCTTGAGCGGAGCCGATGCGGCGGTCGATTGCCTGGATAACCTGAAGGACCGCTTTGTTCTGGAGCAAGCGGCACGAATCCTGGGAATCCCCCTGGTTTCGGGAGCACTGGCCGGCTCTTTCGCTCAAATCACCACCATTTTCCCAGAAGATACGGGACTTTCCCTGATTTACGGCCCTTCCGGGAGCGTTTCGGAGAAGGGGGCCGAAGTCCAACTGGGGACCTTGGCTCCTACCGCGCTCTTGGCAGCCTCGCTGGAATCCGCCGAAATCGTCAAGATCCTGTTGAACAAAACGGAAACGCTGCGCAACCGGCTTCTGATCGTCGATCTGTTGACCACTCACCTCGAAGTGCTGCAACTTGCGCCTTGACCGGTCCCTCTCCCAAGAGAATCCAATCGGTCCGGTTCATGGATCAGATCAGGATCCGGTCGGATTGGTATACTTCAATCGCTCCTTTAATAAATTTTTCCAGGAAAGAATCCACCAAGTTCTGCTCGATCCTTTCCGGCGGATATACATGCTCGTCTTTTTCGACGACCGGCGGTAACCTTCTGGGAAACAGAATCGAAAACGAAATCTTGCGGCTGTCCGGTGTTGCGGAGATGACGGCCTTGTACGCGGTGTCCAGCATTTTTTGGGTGTACACCGGTTTATCTGTTTTTTCGGGATAAAAATAGAACATCATATCCCGGATATGCTTTCGCTCGGCTTCCGTCGATGAGAATTGGGTGATCTGGATCCGATGCCAGTACCCGGCTTGGATCAGGTCGTTTTCCACCTCGTAGACTGCCGGCAGGATGATTTCCTCAAAACATCGGGTCAGTCGTTCCCGCCGGTTCTCAATGTCGATTCCGGCCTGATCTTCATTTGGTTTCATTCCCTGGACCGGCTTGCCTTCCGCTTTCGAAAAATCTTCCAGAACCGTTTTCACGCTCATGGTGCCCCTCCCTGATTGGTAGAACCATAGTGGGAAACTGTTTTTTTATCATCCCAGTTTGCATCCAAGTCGATACCCTTGACAACATCGTTGGACCGTAATTCGATGAATCAACGTACTGTCTCATTCCTGCTCATTCGCTTTTTTGGTCTCAGTTTGAATATTTTTCGGGATCCTTTGGTGCATCTGTTTGATCCATGGCGCTCTTGGTGACACCACGCATCGACTTTCGGTTCGGTTCCGCCCGGAAAGCTACGAAACCACGATTACCTCTTCGGATAGAATCCGGAGGCTACGCCCAAAATCCGTCGATACGGTATCCATCCAGGAATCCCAATCGGAACCGAATCGGTAAAACGCCATGGATGCCAGCTTCTTGGTAATGATCGCGTTGCGATAGGCGTTCAGTTCTTCGGCGCAGAGAATCCCCAGAATGGTATCCTTGCCCAGTCGCCGGATCAGAATCGAAGGAATATACTGTTCCAAAACCGACCAGACCAGATTTTCCTCCGTGAGAATCGTATCGATACGGTCCAGGAAAATCTGCTGCAGGGCAAATATCTGCTCGCTGGTCCGTTCAGACAAGGCGAACAGGGGAACCGCGGGATCGGCTTCATGGATTTGTATCAGCATTCGCGTTTCGGCGCGGGCATACCGGTCGACCAAGGTCTGTATATCCCGGATCAGTGCCCATTGGGTGCGCGGGTCTTCCAGTAGCGCGGCTTCATAGTCATCCTGCAGGAGAAATCCGGTCAGAACCTCTCCGATGGAACTGGAAAACACTCCTCCTTTGTTGGCGGTCGTGTCTTTGATCTGCTTGATCCGGGTCGTGGAGGCAATGGCCCGCCGGGCTGCGTCGTCGAAAAAGACGTTCGCGCCTTCCGCGATAAACTGCAGCTCCTGAAATATCGAGAGAAAATCCCGGACGTTATTCCGGTTGATCGTGTCCTTGAATCCGCCGCATGGTATAAAGGCTCGGATTCCAGCCTGCCGGATAAAGCGGCGGTTTTCCGGTTCCGACAGAAAGTTCCGATGAAACATGGCACCGTCTTCCACCACGGTTCCGTCGGGGAGCGAAACGTTTTTCGAATGAATGGGGACCAGAAAGCCCTGAGGACCCAGTTTATCCACCGGAAACATTCGAGAGTCGGCTCGGGGGCTCGTGTGTCTCATGAACGCGATTTTGGTTAACGATTCCCGGTCCAGTCCCTGCGGATCGAACAGGACGGAACCTCCATCGACGATCAGGCAGATATTCCCTCGGTAGCATTGAATCTGGTTGGCACCCAGATCTCCGTCCGGACCGCCCGTCATCATCAGGAGAAGAGATTCCTCCGAACATTCGTAAAAGGAAACCAGTTCCCGGAAGGCTCCCATTACGCCGGTGGTAGTCATTCCGCTGGAAACGATCCGGCCCCCGATCCGGGAATATATCTCATCCATATCCGTTGTGAGGGTAATGTCGGAGCCGTTGATCTGGAGAAGGGTCCCCTTGGATCCGTTTCCGATCAGTCCGAAAATATCTCCATTGTCGAGCAATCCATACGTGTCATGCGGAATGCCGATGCTTTTCCCGGTGGTGATGGTCCGCCAATGGCGGTAACCGCGTTCCCGGCATCGCTCGGCCACGGCATCCATGAGCGGTGCCGTTCCTTCGTCAGGTCCGAAAAAGACCATTTCCGGTTGACCGTAGTAATCCACCACTCGGTCGTCCTCCAATACCAGATCCATGATACCCTCCGTGTAATCGAACAGGGCATCCATCCCTTGCCTGGCATATATGGGGTGTGGAACGACGACTCCCTTGGATCCGCTTTCACAGATGTCCTTGTGCTTGAGACGCTGGGCCTTGGGTCCTAGGGCGTAGTTCAAAAGCACCGCGTTATCGAGTTCGGTCGGGTGGTTGGAGGGAGTGATGCGGAGAAGCCGCAGTCCGCCCCGGGAAATATCGCCGGCCCGCAAATGAGTGCCGCAGGAATAGTGACCGTTGACGAAAAATACGCCATAGACGAATTGGTCGAATACCAGGGGATCCAGGATGGTGTTGTCGAACCGGAACGAGTAGGAACGTTTTTCCGTCTTGTAGAAATTTGTTTTCAACAGGCAGGAGATCAGCCGGAACATGAACCGGAAGATATCCGCATACAGCCAGTTGTCCAGAAATCGATGAGAGATGATCCGATGGAATTCCCGAAATTTTTTGTCCAATTCCTCCGCGGTGATCCGGTTTTTCAGATCCGGGTCAAATCGCCGACGGAACAGGTCATAGAGAAACCGGATCAGATCCGGGTTTTCTGTGACCGCTTCCAGCACGGCTTTATATACATACGTGGATTTATTGGACCGGTGAATTCGGGAGGCAAAGGCATCCCGATGGTCCTTGCTGGTGAGGCTTTGCAGGATTTCCCGGTCCGTCGCATTGTCTCTTTCCTTGAAGATGAACAGATGGGTGAAATCCACGGCGTTGCCGGAGAAGATCATCTCCTGAAAACTGAGCTGTCCGGAGACATAGATATCGGTTACCCGGTTCACCCCGAAAGCCAAAAACGCATTCAGGTCTCGAATGAGTTCGGATTCTTTTTTTCGGGAGAGTTCCCCCAGGATATACAGCGAGCAGATGGAAGAAGCCGCTGCAGATTTTCCACGGTAGGGCTCCCAATACGCCCGGTTGAGGACCAGGTCATGATCCGATATCAGCTTTCGCAGAACAGGCAATTGGGGGGAAGCGAAGTCGCTGTTGAACATGAGCCGGGTTTCCCCGGTTTCCGGCAGGCTGAAAACCTCGATCAAAGGGGTGACACTTGTCTCGTAGGATTTCAGAAAGTTTTCGTATCGCCTTCGGGTGGGTTCCGGGGTGATCGTGTAGTCTCCGGCCAGGGTGAATAGAAATCGGGAATTTTCAAATGCATCGGCAGGAAAGTCGTTGACGGTTTCCGGCCGGATGATATAGGTGTAGTAGTGGTTTCGGCTGCTGTAGTAATATTCCCGCCGGTGTCCGGGAAGCAAATTCTCCAGCACGGTCTCCATGCTGTCGCGTGTTTCCTCGGTCGCGATGCGGACCCGCTGAATATTACTTCCATGTTCCAGGCTGAAATCAATGTGGGCTACCCGGCTGACCAATGTCACTTTGCCGTCTTCACCTACGGTCAGGTTGTTGGCGATGGAGGCCAGGATCTGTTTCAGGGATTCTTTTCGGATATTTTCGAAGAAATAGGTCGGAAGCCCCAGGTCTTCCAGGAGGATTCCGGCGGCCATATTGATACACTTGGCGGTCAGAAGACCCTCGGCGGAAATGTCGATGACGGCTTCGTAGAGGGTACTGGGGTTTAATTTGACGCTCTGGGCTTTCTGGATGATATACGCGCCCTTGGAGAGGGTTTCCGGCGATTCAGGGGGATGGGTCATGATATCTCCTTGTCGAGAAGAGGCCGGCTGCGGTGTTGCGAATCCGGCGGATCGGGATGGATATGGGGATATATTCGGCGGAAAGGGGAAAAATGTCAAGATCCATCCGGACCGGCTGTTGCCGAGTTGGCACATTGAGATCCGGTAATTCCTGGGAAATTCGGTATAATACATAGTAAAAGGCGGGCTGTGGATTTTCGGGGGCGTTTGTTTTATTTATCCACAGATTACACAGATTCATGGAGATTATGCAGCCAGGTGGCGTGTACTGTGCCCCGGCGGATACACGGGTCAGGGAAACAATTTTTTCCCTCCCCCCTGGTGGGGGAGGGTCAGGGTGGGGGGGAATACAAGCGGGACAACCCCCTGCTTCCCGGATTGGCAAACGGTTTTTCAGCCCGCCGTCCCGGGGCGACCTATCCCGCTTTC
>CAZTKB010000169.1:0-7866 GCA_964614125.1 uncultured Desulfobacterales bacterium
ATCCGTCTGCGAGTGCCGCATCCGAGTTCTTTTCCCAGGGAAAGCGGGATCGGTCCCCCGGGACGGCGGGCAATGCGGCCGCCCCCACCCTGTCCGATCCTACGACTGCGCGTCGGGATTCTTCTTTAATGGAAAAGCGAGATGATCAACCGTCGGACGGTGAGTTGAAAAACCGAACCGGGAAGACCGAATGGTGACGGATCCGGTGAGATTCAACCTCCAACACTTGAAATAGTGACTGATTCCAGCTATGGTAGCGTCACATCGGTAACGCTCGGTTTTCCAACCCCGGATATGCCCCAGGATGGCAACGTGACGCTCTCAATTTGGATTCTGGCTACCATTCTTCTAGTCGCTTTCGCCCTGTTCATCCACGGACGTCTTCCCGTGGATGTCGTGGGCCTTTTGGTTCTGTCATCCCTGGCCTTAACCGGGCTGGTCACCCCCCACCAAGCATTGGCGGGATTCAGCAGTCCGGCGGTCATCACGGTTTGGGCGATGTTTATCCTATCCGCCGGGCTGACCCGAACGGGAATCGCCCATGCACTCGGAAAACCACTGCAGCGTTTTGCTAAAGGCGGGGAGGTGACGCTCCAGATTGCCCTCATGTTGTCCGCAAGTGTTCTTTCCGCCCTGATCAACACCGTGACCGTCGCGGCAATCCTCCTGCCAGCCACCATGGAACTGGCGCGGCGAAGCGGACGGTCGCCTTCCCGGCTTCTGATGCCATTGGCCTTGGGAAGTCTTCTGGGAGGCCCCTTCACCGGGATTTCCACCCCTCCGAATATCCTGGTTACCGAAATGCTCGAATCAGCGGGTTTCCAGCCCTTTGGTATTTTTGATTTCACTCCTATCACCGGTGCCATTGTGGTTTCCGGAATCATCTTTATGGTTCTGATCGGGCGGCATCTTATCCCCGAACGCGTGGCGGCGACGAAAAACGGAAGCCACACCCCCGTCGGCACTTTTTATCAGCTGGACACCCATATCTTCGCGATCCGCATTCCAGACAATTCACCGCTGAATGGAAGGACTCTGTCTGAAAGCCGACTGGGATCCGCACTCTATCTGACCGTGCTGGCCTTGCAACGGAACAACACCCTGATTCTGGCTCCTCGACCGGACCACGTGCTGGAGTCCCGGGATACCCTGATCGTTCATGGCCGTCCGGACAAGTTCCGGCGATTTCACGGCAGTCAGCACCTTCAAGTAGAATCCGAAGAAAGCATTTCCGAAGCGATGCTGACCCATCTGTCGGCCGCCGAGGGAATCGTAACGGATCATTCTTCCATGAGAGGCATCACACTGGAAGAAAGTGGGCTTCGCCGAAAATATCGGATCCATGTGCTGGCGCTGGTATCCTCCGACGGGAAGCCCATCCGGGATCTTCGCCGACACCATCTGGAAGCCGGAGACCGCCTGCTGCTTCAGGGCGACCGTCAATCGCTGGAACGGGTCGTTTCAGACAACCTGGTGTCCGATCTGCAATTCATGGCGACAGAAGCGGTAAACCGAATGACCGATGGACATGCGGATCTGCTTTCCGTACGGGTTCCGGATGGCTCCGCGCTGGCCGATCATGATCTAGTTGAAAGCCGATTGGGAAATGCGTTTGGATTGACCGTGATCGGCATCCTGAGGGAACAAAACCTGATTTTCATGCCTTTTCCGGAAGAAAAAGTGAATGCGGGTGACACCCTGCTGCTTCAGGGATCCCGCCATGATCTACAGGTTCTGGAAGGGCTTCAGGATCTCGAAATTGAGGAACAATCCAGCAGCCTGGTGGCGGAGTTGGAATCGCAGGAAATTGGAGCCGCCGAAGTTCTTCTTTCCCCCCGAACAGCCCTGGCCGGCAAAACCCTGGCAGACCTCCTGTTTCGGGATCATTACGGCCTCAGCGTTCTGGCTATCTGGCGAAAAGGTCGCCCATTTCGAAGCGGATTGCAGGATATGCCGCTGCAATTCGGCGATGCCCTGCTTGTTTATGGAAAACGGCGGAATCTGGAGGCGGTTGCCAAGGATCCGAACTTTCTGGTTCTGGACCATTCCGCTGCCCGCGCGCCGCATTTGGAAAAAGCCCAAATAGCTGCTGGTATCATGGCGGCGGTTTTGTTGAGCGCCATTTTCGGTTTGGTTCCCATTTCCATTGCCGGTCTGACCGGTGCCGCGGTGATGGTGCTGGTTGGATGTCTGAGCATGGAAGAGGCATACCGAGCCATTGAATGGAAAGTAGTCTTCCTGATAGCAGGCATGCTGCCATTGGGAGTCGCCATCGAAAACACCGGTGCGGCCAAATTGGGTGCCGAAGCACTCATTGCGGCCGCCGGAGGCTTGGGTCCCCGCTGGGTGGTTGCCGCCCTATTTCTGGTGACCGTCATCGGCACACAAATCATTCCAACAGCCGCCCTGGTCGTGCTGATGGCTCCGATTGCCCTGAATACGGCGGCCACACTGAATATTTCCCCGCATCTTCTGATGATGACGGTTGCCATAGCCGCTTCCGCTAGCTTTGCAAGTCCATTGTCCCACCCGGCCCACCTTCTGGTCATGGGACCCGGGGGTTACCGGTTCACCGATTACATCCGTGTCGGTGTTCCCCTGACCCTGGTAGCCATGGTGGTAGCCGTCTGGTTGCTTCCGATTCTCTGGCCCGCCTGACCCGGGAAAATCATTTGTCACGGGAACCCATCCGAAACAAAATCCGCTCCAGGGCTTCGATACGTCGGACGGCCTCTTCCGAGGTCATGGAAAGGATCCGGTTCCCAGCCAACATCATCGTCTCCGCATTGGTGCCGGCCATCATCCGGGAAACACGGGCGGCAGCATGAAACCGTTCAACCCACAAGTCCCGCTTCCGCGCCAATCCGGTAACCAGATCTTCTCCGATCTCCCCTTCCCGAATACACGCCAGCAAATCAGCCAAGCAGGGAATCCATCCATCAGGCTCCCGGCGAAAGGATTCCAGAAAACGACCCATATCCTCCAGGTACCAGGTGTTCCAGGAGATGTCGTGGTTTCGTATCATTACACATACTTCCCATCCCAGTGGTTTCGGAAGCGCATGGAAAATGGGTGCCACCAGTTCGGGGGCTATCCGGTACGTGATATGCAGGCGCCTTACAAAACCGGGTATTAACGAGGAAGGGAACCGAGTCGGAAAATTCCGCTCAGAAAAACGGATCCATGTTTCCAGGTGTTGGCTTTTCAGCCAGAAAATAATCTCGGACTCGTCTGTCGGGCCAAATTCGTTTTGCAACAGACAAGGTTCCAGTTTCCATTGGAAAGCGGTTTCCGGAAAAAGCACCAGATCCATGGCAGATGCCTGTTGACTGTCAGGGCCGGTTTCATCCATAATCATCCAATCCCTAGGATCATGGAACCCGAAGGACCGCTCCAGAAAGAGGCGTGTAGCTTCGTCCACGAAAAATCCTTTGCCTATCCGTCGGGCAATTTTTCGGGCCGGGATCAAAAACGTTTTCATAGACGGATTTCCAGGAAATGCTGTCATGAAGAAATTGGTATGGATCATACTGCTGCTCGGAGCAATCGGCCTGTCCGGATGCTCGGGTACCTCCGCCCAGGACCTGCTGGATACTGCCAAACTGGAAGAAAAGCAAAACAATCCGGAACATGCCAAAAAGCTCTATCAGGAAATCATCCAGAAATATCCCAATACCTCGTTCGCGAAGGAAGCACAGGAAAGATTGTCCGTGCTGAAGTGAAAAAACGCGACTCCTACAAGATCTCTATCCCATAGGACAGGATCCACAAAGAGATCGGGGAGTCCACGGACGGCGGAAAGGGATAGAGAGGGAGATCGAAGGAGAGCTTGTAGCCCTCTTCGGTCAGCAGGCTGATTCCGTAAGATTTCCCCTGAAATATCCGGCGCCGGACGATGCCGGTGACCCAGCGTCCGGGAGAATGGTTACCCAGTGATACCGGAGTCAGTGTTGCTGCTTCCGGACGTATCAGGACCGTCACCGTCTCGCCAATGGGGTGCCCTTTGCATGGGAGATGGAATTCTCCGATCGGTGTCCGGACCCTTCCGCCGGGCACGATTTGGCCGCCAAGGAAATTTTCGAATCCCAAAAACCGAGCCGTTTCCTGATCCACCGGTCGGTGATAGATTTCTTCGGGGGTTCCCATCTGCCGAATTTCACCGCCACGCATCACCGCGATCCGGTCCGCAACGGCAAATCCCTCCGCATGGTCATGGGTGACATAGACCGCGGTCATGTTCAGGTTTCGCAGAATACCTCCGACATCCTGAACCAGGCGCGCCCGCAACTCCCGGTCCAGGGACCCCATCGGCTCGTCCAACAACAGCATCCGGGGATTGGGCGCCAGGCTCCGGCACAACGCCACCCTCTGTTTCTGGCCTCCGGACAGCTGGTCGATCCGCCGGTCCCCGTGGTCCGGCATTCCCACCAGTTCCAAAAGCTCGGTCACGCGTGCTTCAATAAGCCTCCGGGGCCACCGGGACATCTCCAAGCCAAAAGCGATGTTTCCGAAAACAGTTTTATGGGGAAACAGAGCGAATTCCTGAAACACCATCCCGACATTTCTGAGATGAACCGGGACCCCGTTCATGTTTTTTCCGTCGATCCACACCGAACCGCCATCCACCGGTTCAATCCCGGCCGTGACACGCAACAACGTAGTTTTTCCGCATCCGGAAGGTCCCAAAATGCACAGGATATGCCCCGCATCCACCCGGAGGGAAATCCCGTTCAGGGTCGGAAGCCCTTGGTGTACCCGGACAACCGATTCCAACTCCAAAAAAGAGGATGCCAACGGTATCATGAACGGAATTCCGGACGTCGGTTTTTGGTCAGACACTCCACGGCCTGAAACCCGGCCGCAGTAATCAATAGCAGAAGAGTGCTCATCGCCATGGCCTGCCCGTAATTGAGGCTTCCGGGCTGCCCCAGAAACCGGTAAATGGCTAACGGAACCGTTGCGGTCTGTGGCCTCGCAATTAAAGCGGTAGCCCCAAATTCCCCCAGGCTGATCATCACGGAAAAAATCATGACCGCCGAAAGAGAACGCCGTACCAGTGGAAGAGTGACATACTGCCAGACCTGCCTCACGGACGCCCCCAGTAAAGAGGCTGCTTCCCCGAGATGCGCCGGAATTCCCTGAAACGCGGGAATCAACGTCCGTACGACCAGGGGAAAAGCGACCAGGGCATGAGAAATCGGAATCAGAATCCAGGACCCTCTCAGGTTCAGGGGTGGTTGGTCAAAGGCCAGAAGGAATCCGAACCCCAAAGTCACAGCGGAGGTACTGAGAGGCAGCATGAACAAAACATCCGCCAGAAATTTAATTCGTCCTTGTGCCACAGACAGGTAGGCCGCCACCGGGACACCGATGAAAAGCGAAATGAACATGGCGACCGCACTGAATCCCAAGGAATGGGCCACCGCCTGAATCGGAGGAATATAAAAAACCGAATCGGTCGGATTACGAAGAAGTTCTCCGAAGTAAACCAGAGAAAATCCGTCATCTGTCCATACGGATTGCAGCATCAAGATCAGAAGAGGACAACCGAAAAACACCAGGCAGAAGCTCCGGACCAGCAAGGTAGTACCTTTTTCAGTCCGGGTTCGGGGGCCTCCCAGAACACCGTTATCCGGAAAACCGGTAGAAACCGCAGGAAATGGTTTTTGCAGCCGGAGATAGGCAGCCAGAACCGCGGCGGTAAAAACGATCTGAACCAAAGACAGGATCGCCGCTCGTGGAAGGTTGAAAAAGTGAACCGCCTGCCGATAGATTTCGATTTCGAGCGTGCTGAATTCCGGTCCTCCAAGCAGCAATATCACACCAAAACTGCTGAAACAAAATAGAAATACCAGCAATGATGCTGCGGCAATGGCGGGTTTTAAAATCGGCAGCAAAATCCGAAACACGACAACGCCAACAGACGCCCCCAGGATCCGGGCACTATGAACCAAAGATGGATCCAGCCCGGAACCATACCCCCCCACAATTCGAAATACTACCGATGCGTTATAAAAAATATGGGCCGTAAGAACCGCGGAAAGACCATAACCGGTTTCGGGCAGGACTCCGGAAAACCCAAAAAATTCCATGAAAATTCTTCCGCTGTTCCACACAGCCCGAAAGGCTGCCGCCACCACCACGGTAGGCAATACGAAAGGAAGCGAGACCATCAGTTGAAGCCGGCGCTTACCCGGAAAATCGTACAACAAAAAGACAATCACCATCGGGAGTGCCACTGCCAGCGTCAGCAACGTGGAAAGCCCTGCCTGGAAGATGCTGAATTCGATCGCATGGGTGAGCATCCGGGAAGTGAGAATTTCGAAAATCCGATCCCATCCGATTCCGGCCGGAAAACTCCGGTGATACATCGTGACTATCGGAAAAACGAAAAACAGGGCCAGCATCAGCAATGGGGCCAGGACCCAAACCGCTGGCAGACGTGCCCCATTTGTCATCGGTACACGGTATCCGCCCAGGACTCCATCCAGGATTCCCGGTTTTTTTCGATTTGATCCGGTTCGAGTACCACCGGATCAACGGCCTTGCCGGCATGACGGACAAAAAGATCGGGAAGCCGGGCAGACCGGTTGGCCGGAAACATAAACATCTGAAGCGGAATATCCTCCTGGAAAGGTTGATCCAAGAAGAAATCGACCAGCTTTTCAGCGATTTCACGATGGGTGGTTCCCCGAAGAATTCCAACAAATTCGATCTGCCGAAAACAGGTTCCGGGTCCCGTGACCGTAGCTGTAGGAGCTTCGATCAGAGGAGTCTTGGAAAAATGGATTTCCGCGGGCGGACTACTGGCGTAGCTGACAACGATGGGCCGACTCCCTTTGGAAGCGGCGCTGAAGTGGCTCCAATATGCCTCCTTCCACCCGTTGACAACCAGAACACGATTTTTTTTCAGCTTTGCCCAATAGTCGAGATATCCGTTTTCTCCGAAATGACCGATCGTAGTCAACAAAAAGGCCAATCCGGGGGAAGATGTCACCGGACTCTGGACGACGGTCAAACCGGAATATTCCGGTAATACGAGATCTTCCAGTCGCGTCGGCGGGTTCAGGTTCCGTGATGCAAACCATTTTTTATCGTAATTGAGACATACGTCCCCGAAATCAACCGGGAGCAGCCGATATTCGGGATCTAAATGCAACTCCGGACTGATCCGGGACAACAGAGGTGAGCGGTACGACTCGAAAATTCCGGCTTGAAGTGCGCGCCCCAAAAAGGTGTTATCCACACCGTATAACACGTCAGCCAACGGATTTCCCTTGGAAAGAATGGCCTGGTTGAGGGTTTCTCCGGCATCTCCACCCTTGATAAACCGAACGGAAACCCCATGTTTGGCCTGGAAGGATTCCAGTACCTCCCGGCTGACGCTGAAGCTGCCATGGGTCAAGACAGTCAGTTCGGAAACCGGGCCCGCAGCTGAAGCAGTTCCACACAACATCATCCATCCAAACACAATCCACATCAAGAGTCGTTTCATGATTCTCCTATTCTCAGCCGCCACCCATTCAAAAAAAAACCGCCTCCGGTAAAGGAGACGGCTGATAACTCGCATTTTCCTCCACCGGCATTATCCGGATCAGGTTCAACGGTCGGGCTCACATTACTGGCCAGAGCCCCTCTCAGCCTGGTTGGTCCAAGCTCCCGCAACTCAGAATATGTCTCAGAGGCCGGAAATCGTCTTTTCCGCCTATGGTATTTATTACCTATCCTCTTTGTTGGGATCGTGTCAAGACAAACCTTTCAGACCAGTCGCGGACATTCATCGAAAGGGTGAGCCAGTCCCGTCTTTTCCTCCCCCCCACCCTGACCCTCCCCCACCAGTGGCTGACAATTACCCACACATACGCC
>CAZTKB010000170.1:0-7832 GCA_964614125.1 uncultured Desulfobacterales bacterium
CCTGCCGGGAAGTTCGCCTACCCGGGGACCTGGAAAGTCTGGATGGACTGATCCTGCCAGGAGGGGAATCCACAACTATGGGCAAGCTGGCGATTTCCTACAGCCTCATGGAGCCCCTCCGCCGGATCGCGCGAGAAATTCCGGTATGGGGAACCTGTGCCGGTGCCGTTTTGATGGCCCGCGATATCGAAAACTCTCAGCCTTTTCTCGGCCTGATGGATATTTCCCTCACCCGGAATGCATTCGGGCGGCAAGCGGATAGCTTTGAAATCGATTTGGAAGTTCCGGCCTTGCATTCCGGCGGTATTCCCGTGCTGTTTCCGGCTGTATTTATTCGTGCACCCCGGATCGACCGGGTGGGAAACGAGGTGGAAGTTCTTACGCGATTGCCAGGCGGCGAAATAGTCGCCGTCCGGCAACACCGGTTTCTGGCTACCTCGTTTCACCCGGAACTAACCAACGACGAACGGTTTCACCAATATTTTCTGACCCTGATATGAAAACCCCCTCCCTTACCCGACATATTCCGGATGACAACCTGTTGAACGCCCTGGTTGCCCGGGAAAATGGAGAAATTCTGGAGTTGGAGGGATATGCCGCGGCGGGAATGGCAGGAACGTCCATCATCCCTCTGACGGTCCAGACAACCCGGATCCTTCCGCATGGCAGTGAACTCATGATGTTGCCGGGCCGGATTCCGATTCTCTACAACCAGGATACCCGCCGGATAGAGGCGGTTGCAAGACACCCCCGGGATCGATCCATGCGGTTATTTCCGGTAGCCGCTTTCAATTCCCCCGGCTATGTCATCACCCGAATCTGCGCGCATGACAGGGAGCCCGGCGTTTCCAATTTACCGTTGTTTTCCTACGGAGCGGCCGGCTGGAGTGAAGGAAAGTTCCGATCCGCCGTACTTTGGATCGACCAGGAACCCCGCCAGGATTTACGGTTCATGAAGCCGGAGAAAGTAATGGCCGGAATTCGGCGCCTCCGAAAAATCATGCCGAAAAACCGACTTCGGCTGCATCTGGAGACCTGCGCCACTACCTATGGATGTCCGGCCGGTAAAAATTTTTTTCTGGGCCGCTACGAAGCACCTCTCCCCACTTCCCGGGTCTGCAACGCCCGATGCCTGGGATGCCTGTCTCTTCAGCAGGACAGCGGCATTCCCAACAGCCAGAACCGCATCTCCTTTACTCCGTCTTCCGAGGACATTGCGGAAGTCGCCCTGTTTCACATCGGCCGGGTTCCATCCGCTGTGGTCAGTTTCGGACAGGGCTGTGAGGGCGACCCCCTTTTCGCCGCAGAGGTTATCCTGCCCGCCATTCGGATAATTCGGTCCCGGACATCCGAAGGAACCATCAACATGAACACCAACGCCAGCCGGCCCGATATTCTGAAAACCCTGATCGACGCCGGACTGGACAGCATCCGGGTCAGTATGAACAGCTTTCGGGAAGACCGTTATCTGGCTTATTTCCGCCCGGCCGGATACCATTTTTCCGATGTGCTGAACAGCATATCCCTGGCCTTGGAACATCGACTCCACGTGGCCGTCAACTATCTGAACATGCCGGGATTTACTGACACACCGCCGGAACTCGACTCTCTGTGCCGCTTTTTACACCGGTTTCCCATTCATCAGATTCAATGGCGTAATCTGAACTTCGACCCGATTGCGTACCTGGCCCTGATGAATGCGGACGATTCCTCGGAAAATCCCATCGGAATCGACGCCGTAATCCGGCATCTTCTCCGGGAATTTCCGTCACTCCGGCACGGCTACTTCAATCCTCCGAAAGAAAATTGGACCATCACCCATGAACTGGCTGAAGACACGGGTACGATTTGAAGCCGCAGATCCGGAAACAGCCGCGGATCTGATTTCCGACATCTTTTATGACTTGGGAATCACGGGCGTGGTAGTGGATGACCCGGATCTGGAGCCGGCGGAAGGATGGGGAGACGGAGCCGCCTGCCGACCGGAATTTCATGCCGTAACCGGATATTTCCCTTTTGAAGGATCGGAACGAAACCGGATGCGGCTGGCAACCGGCCTGAGGGAACTGGAACAACGCGTGGATATTCGCTGTTGGGTCGAGTACCAACAGGCCGATGATGAAGACTGGGCGGAATCCTGGAAGACATGGTTTCATCCTGTCCGGTTGTCGGGCCGGCTGGTCGTCAAACCGACTTGGAGATCCTATGAAGCCTCACCGCAGGATCTGATCATTGAAATCGATCCGGGTATGGCCTTTGGAACCGGAACCCACCCCACCACGGTTTTATGCGCCCGGACGATCGAGCGCTGCGATCCTTTCGGAAAAACCTTGCTGGATGTGGGAACCGGATCCGGAATTTTGATGATCGCCGCCTTTCGGCTGGGGGCGGCGAAGGTGTACGGCGTCGATCTGGATATCACCGCATGTCGAATCGCCCGTCAAAACCTGTTACTAAACGGCCTCCCGGAAACCCGATTTCTGGTCGCCGCCGGGAAACTGATCGATTGTATCAAAAACCAGCCGGATATCGTTGTCGCAAACATCCTCACAGATGTGATTTTGGAGCTGCTGGGCAGCCTTTCAGGAATCATGTCCCCCGGAGGAATATTCATCTGTTCCGGTATTGTCGAGCCCAACGCCCCCCTGGTTACGAAAAGGCTCCGGGAAGCCGGTTTTCAGGTTCTGAAGGAGGAAATTCTGGAAGGCTGGTCCTGTATCACCAGCCGGTGGATCTCCTGACAGGATTAGGCCGACCCTCGGTTATGTCCGATAATTGGCCTCGACAAAATTCCAGTTGATCAGGTGATCGATAAAAAATTTGACATAGTCTCCCCGCCGGTTCTGATAGTCCAGATAATAGGCGTGTTCCCACACATCGATGGTCGCGAGCGGAACCATGTCCATGGTAAGGGGTGAATCGGCGTTGCCCGTTTTCACCACGGCGAGTTTACCGCCTTTTTTTACCAGCCAAGCCCATCCGCTTCCGAACTGGGTCATGGCCGCATCGGTAAACGCCTGTACGAAACCGGCGTAATCCCCGAAAGATTTCTCGATGGCTTCGGCTATCGGTTGGGAGGTCGGTTTGCCTCCCCCGCCCGGCTTCATACTTTTCCAATAAAAATCATGGTTGAACGACTGGGCGGCGTTGTTGTAGATTCCGGCCATATCCGACTTGCCATACGTTTTTTTGATGATTTCAACCAGGGGAAGTTTTTCGAAATCGGTTCCGGAAATGAGCTTGACCGTATTGGTAACATAGGCCTGATGATGTTTGCCGTAATGGAACTCCAAGGTTCTAGAGGAGATGTAAGGCTCGAGAGCCTTGGGTGGATAGGGAAGATCGGGGAAAAAGACCCCGGCTTCCGGCGTTTTGGTCGAAAGGGAAACACCTGGCACACCCAAAATCGCGGCTGCGCCCATTCCCAATGATACCTGTATGAATCTGCGTCGGTTCATAATTGACTCTCCTTTTTTAACCGGTTCTGCCGAACCTCTTTTCAACTTCCTGCATGGACAACTCGATCCGGGTCGGCCTCCCATGGGGACACCGGGCTCCGGAGGTGCAGGCATGGATATCCTCGACCAGAGCCTTCATCTGATGGAAGGAAAGAGTCTGTCCCGACCGGATCGCTCCGTGACAGGCCATCAGTTTCAGACAGTCGTCCAACCGATCCACCCCGGGCACAGAATATTCATTCTCCTCCAGTCGATCAATCAATTCCCGAATCAGCCGGCCGGCATCGCAGGCCGGCAGCAAAGCGGGTACCGCCTTCACGACAAAGGAATCGGGGCCGAACGGCTCTATCATAAGCCCCACCGTACCTAGATCCGGTATTATGCTTTCCAGGAGCCGCGCTTCCCTGGCGCTGCATTCCACCGTTTCGGGTATCAGGAGATACTGGGAATCCGAAAACCGCCTCTGTTTGAGCCGTTCATAGAGGATCCGCTCGTGGGCGGCATGCTGATCAATCAAAACCAGCTCTCTTCCCCCTTCGCACAGGATGTAGGCGTCCCCGAACTGTCCGATCACCCGGAGATGGTTTTCCGCTTCCGGCAGAAATTCAGATAGGTAGAGCGGTGCCTGTTGGGGTGGCTTGGGATAATCAAAGGTCTTCTCTCCCACGGGAGAGCCGCAGACCGTCTGCTCCATCTCGCGGTCTCGAATCGGAAAATCCATCGGAACATCACCGGAAAAACGTGGGGAATCTCCCTTGGCATGGTCAAACGACCGGGGGCGGGAAAGGGCTTGGGTCACCGCTTCGACCACCATCCCATGAACCGCCCCGGGGTCGGCAAACCGCACCTCGTTTTTGGTGGGATGCACATTGACATCGACCCGTTCCGGCGGTATCTCGATCCAAAGCGCGGCCATCGGAAACCGTCCCTTCATCAGGTGCCCCGAAAAGGCCTTCGAGAGCGCATGAGAAACAATCCGGTCCCGCACCACCCGTCCGTTGACGAACACCTGCTGGTACCGCGAGGTGTTGCGGGCCGCATCCGGTGCCGCCACCCATCCCTGCAGGCCCATGTCTCCGGCCTGATGATCAACCGAATGGAGGTTTTTGCCCATGGAGGCACCCCACAAATCGACGACCCGGTCTTTTCGATCGGCAACCGGCGTAAATTGCTGGATGGTTTTTCCGTTGCTGTCCAAGCGCAGATAGATTTCCGGCCGGCAAAGGGCGATGGTGGACAGGATATCGGTGATATGGCCCAACTCCGTGGCCGGGGTTTTCATGAATTTCCGGCGGGCCGGTGTATTGAAAAACAGGCGGGTCACGGAAACCATGGTTCCGACAGGCGCGCCGGTTTCCTTGACAGAATTCAAGCGTCCTCCTTCCAGGATCAGTTCCACCCCGGAATCGGATGTTTCTTCCCGCGTGACGAGAATGAACCGGGAAACAGAAGAAATGCTGGGAAGAGCCTCCCCGCGAAAACCTAAGGTGCGGATGGAAAACAAATCTTCATCGCGAAAAATCTTGCTGGTCGCATGCCGTTCGATACACAGGAGAGCGTCATCTCGGCTCATCCCGCAACCATTGTCCGAAACACGGATAAGGGTTTTTCCGCCGTTTTCGACTTCCACGAAGATCCGTGTCGCACCGGCATCCAATGCATTTTCAACCAATTCCTTGACGACGGAAGCCGGGCGCTCCACCACTTCCCCAGCTGCAATCTTGTTGGCCAGAACATCCGGTAAAATACGAATCGTCGGCAATCGGATCAGTCTCCCCGAACAAAGCGGGACAGAAATTCCGCTTCCATCGGTGACAAGTCAAATTTCAAACAGGCTGCTTCAACCAACTGGGTAATCGACATTTCCGGATCTTCCTGCCGTTGTTCGGAAATCCATTTCGCGGCTTTGCGTATTTCTTCCCCTTCGGGCATGATGGTTGTCATGACACCAATCCTTTGCTTTTATAACCCGGCGCGGTTTTTCCATCCGGGTTGTTTCCGATGAAAATCGGTTGCCTGTTCAAAGTGCCAGGCGATTTTCAACAGGTTCCCTTCACTGAAATGCGGTCCCATGATCTGCAGGCCGATGGGAAGGCCTCCGGAGGAAAAGCCGCATGGAATCGAAATTCCCGGTATTCCGGCCAAATTGGCGGATAACGTGAAAATATCGGATAAATACATGGTCAGGGGGTCGTCCGGGTTCCGGCCGATCTCAAAGGCCGGGGTCGGAGCAACCGGCGATAACAAGGCCTGACAGGATTCAAAAACCCGGTGAAAATCCCTCACAATCAGGGTACGCACCTGGGAAGCCTTTTTGTAATAAGCATCGTAATACCCGGAAGACAAGGAAAACGTTCCCAACAAAATACGGCGCTGCACCTCCGGTCCGAAACCACGGGACCGAGTGCTTTTGTACATATCCAGCAAATCCGCCTTTTCACGGTCCCGAAACCCGTACTTGACCCCGTCATATCGAGCCAAATTGGAAGAAGCCTCGGAAGGGGCGATCACATAGTAGACCGCTACCGCATATTCCGTATGAGGTAAAGACACCTCCACGCATTCGGCTCCCAGCGATTCGATGGTCCGTACGGCATTGGATACAGCCTGAGATACTTCCGGATCCAGTCCAGGCCCGCCTTGATACTCCCGAGGAATCCCTACCACCAATCCTTTCAAATTTCCGCCTAAAAACTCCGTGTAGTCCGGAACCGGTGTCGGAACCGAGGTGGAATCCCTGGGATCGTATCCGCTGATTCCATTCATCAGCAAGGCACAATCCCGGACATCCCGTGCAAAAGGTCCGATCTGATCCAGAGAAGAAGCGAACGCAACCAGACCATACCGGGAGACTCTTCCATAGGTCGGTTTCAATCCAACAACACCGCAATGAGAGGCCGGCTGCCGGATCGAGCCCCCGGTATCCGAGCCCAAGGATCCCAGACACATCCGTGCGGCCAGCGAGGCAGCCGATCCACCACTGGATCCTCCTGGAATCCGGTCAGGGTCCCAAGGATTCCGGGTGATCCCAAAAGCTGAATTTTCGGTAGTGGAGCCCATCGCAAATTCATCCATGTTCGCCTTTCCCACGATCACCGAATGAACCGCCCGCAGTTTTTCGATTACGGTGGCATCGTAGGGTGGAACAAAATTCTCCAGCATCCGGGACCCGCAGGTCGTCCGCATCCCCTTGGTACAGATAAGATCCTTGATGGATAAGGGTATACCGGTCAGAGGAGCCTGCTCTCCGCAGGATATCCGGCGATCGGCTTCTTCCGCCTGCCTCAAGGCCGCATTTTCATCAACCGTGACAAAGGCATGGATATCGCCTTCGAGGACACGTATCCGATCCAGAACCGACCGGGTCAGTTCGACAGCAGAAATTTCTTTATTTTTCAGGCATTCGTATGCCTGGCTGATGGTGAGTTCATACGGATTCAAGACTTCGATCTCCTTCTCATCCGATGATCCTGGGAACCAGAAAACAGGAATCATCCCGTTCGGGTGCATTCGATAACGCCGCGTCCCGTTCCAGATGACCCTGCAGAATGTCTTCCCGAAACGCGTTGGTCAACCGGATCGCATGGGTGGTCGGAGGTATATCCGTGGTATCCGGTTCTTTCAGTTTGTCAATATATTCCAGGATGTCCCCCATTTGCTGTGAAAGCCTGTCCAGGACGACATCCTCCAGGTCCAGACGCGCCAAATCGGCGACGTGGATCACTTCCTGCCGAGTGATTTTCATGAAACCGTTTCTCCTGCCTGATGATCTATGGATTTCATGGCCTCCTCCAAGAGAGAAATCGTTGGAGACCACTATGTCGACTTTATTTGTCTGTGTTACCAGAAGCGCCGGGAAAAGCAAGCTGAAAATGAAGGCGCACGAGCACGGTTACACGACCTTTTGGGGCTCTGTTCAGGCTGCCGTACACCAGTTTGCCGAGGAAAACAGAAGGGAGGATAGAGACATTCCAAAGAGACATCCGCCCAAATAAAAAGGCCGGAAGGATAACCACCCGCCGGCCTCTTTAAAGGAGGAAAAAGATGAAGAAATTATTAGGTTTGACATTAGATGATGCAATCGATGTGCCACAGGCCGGTTTAAAAAAAGAATTATTTTTTAATATTTTAAAAATTTGTGAAATCAACTAGTTATACTTTTTTCTCGCACATTGCTTTTCCGGCCGCCCTTCTTCCTCCCGGTGTTTGCATGTCACCAATATTCATTTTTTTGAACCCGGGAAAACTATGGATTTACAAACCATTTTGATTTTACAGGAAAATATCGGTTCAAAACGCCGGTTCAAATTTTTGAACCGGCGATCCAGAAGCTTGAACCCAGCCTACCGGCCTTCTCCGGCACACAGGTTTATC
>CAZTKB010000171.1:0-7822 GCA_964614125.1 uncultured Desulfobacterales bacterium
TCCAGTGGTACCGACCCCTTGAACAGTTGCATCGGTGGTCTCGGAAATGGCCCGGCGTTCTGGATCGCCGCCAGAGCGGCTTTATCCAAGATCTTGTGGCGGCAAGATTCCACCAAGGCAATATCTGTCACCGAGCCATCAGCGGAGATCACAAAACGCACCACCACCCTACCTTGAATCTGACGTTGGCGCGCTGCAAGCGGGTACAACTTGTTTTTTTCGATCATCATCCGGACCATGCCATAATATTCCGTCGATGAACCATAATCGGACGAGGAGTCCTCCGATGTGGTCTCGGCGCTTTCCACCCTGCCAGCCGGTTGTCTATCTATAGATTCGATGGCCGAAACTCGCGGTGTTTCCGGCGTTGCAATGGGTACTGTCACGGAAAGATTTTCCACAATCGGTTCCGGCGCGGGAGGGGGTGTTTCGGGCTTAACCGCCGGTTTGGCCTTCTTTATTTTTTTTGTTTGAGCCTTCGGTTGCGGCGTGGCCTTCTGCTGCCGGGGCGGCGCCGGAATGCTTGTTTCAGGAGGCTTCTCAGCCATTCGAATTTCAACTTCCAGGTAATTTACGGGCTTGGTTTGGTACAGTCCCGCCATATGCCCCAACGCCAGTGCGTGAAACCCGATTGAAAGAAGCATTAACCCACGGAAAAGCCAATTCGGGTTTCTGGTATCATGGATGGAATGCACTTGGGCGTCACCCATCAGAAATCCTTTTCCGTGGCCAGACAAAGTCGGCCGGCTCCTGCGGCCTTGGCTCCATCCATTACGGCAACAACCTGGTTGAGCACCACGGAACGATCGGCCTTGATCACGACCAGTCGATCCGGCTCGGTGCCGATTTTTTCCTGCAGCCGCTGGAATAATTCGTTCAGTGACATCTCCCGGTTTTCCAAAAAAGCCTGGCCGCGAGCGTCGACATGTATCGTGATTTCTTCCTGGGTTTGCGGCTTGGATGCCGATGCCTGGGGCAGTTTAATGTCAACGCCTTCATCCACCATGAAATTGGTGGTGAGAAGAAAATAGACCAGTAGCAAAAACACAATATCGATCAGGGATGTCAACGGCGTTTGTACAGCGTAACGGGGTCTTTTCAACCGATGTACCAGCATGCCTCAATTCCTCGGAAGGCTGCCAAGCGTTTTGACGAACCGCACGGTTCCCGCCTGCAGCCGCGCCTCGTAGCGGTCAACTTGGCTGACCAGATAGCTGTGGGCCACCATGGTCGGTAACGCCACAGCCAACCCCAAGGCGGTGGTCAACATGGCTTCCCATATGCCGCCTGCCAGAACAGCCGCGTTGACCTTGCCCCCCATTTCCTGGATTACCATGAACGCCTTGATCATGCCGATTACTGTCCCCAATAGCCCCAGCAGGGGGGCAATATTGGCGATGGTGGCCAAAGCCTGAAGATAGCGGGAAAGATCCCTCACTTCTTCCTCGATGGCGTGCGCCAAAACGGTTTCCAGTGTTTCCCGGTCTTGCCCCATCACATCCATCGCCTGGGCGAGGATACGCCCCATTGGGGATTTGCTGTCGCTGGCTGTGCGAGCGGCGCTTTTCAGATCGTTTTCCGCCAAGCTTCGGGTGACCTGCTCGTCCACCATCTGTCCCCGGTTGCGCAATATCGTAAAGCGAATGAAGCGTTCAACAAAAATGGCGAACGCCAAAACGGAACAAAATAGGATCGGTGCAACCAATGCGCCGCCTTTGGCAAGCAAGTCCTGCATGCAAAGCTCTCCTTCCAAAAAAAAAGCCAAGAAAACCGGGCAGCTTTCTCAGCCCCGGCCTTCCTGGCCCAATCAAACCAAAACAATTAATTTACGTCACTTGCGGCATCTTCATGATGCTCAACTTGGGTAAAATAAAAACATACACCTAAAAAAATGTCAAGGTTATTGTGGCCCTATCCGTGCCACCTCTCCATGTGATGCCGATGTGTTTCGAGATAGGATCCGGGCTGGTAAAAGGTATCATAGAACTCCAGATCAAGATGGTGCGCCTGCAGATAGGTAATCAGGAAAATTGACGGGACGGTTCCGGGAAACTTCCCGAAGGTATCCAAGACATACTGGGCCTGGAGGGCAACGCACTCCCGGAAAGCCTCATCGTGTACCTGGGCCGATGATCGGACCTTTCGCGAATTTTTCCAGGGACCGGGCGTATCGGGATGGAACGGTCCGCCGGGGCCGAACTTTCTTTTACAAACCGCATCCACAGCGCTGCGCATGTCGGGGTAGTGCGGAGGACAGTATCCTTCCATAACACCCGGAAGGCCTGTCGGATTGGGGTATGGCCACGCATCATTCGTATCATACCGGAATCCCAATCCGGGTACATGGGGTTCGCCGCTGGCCCCCAGCACGGCAAAGGGATCCAGCCCGTTGAACATCCACCCGCCCAGGCCCATGGCCTGGAGCATCAGTGCCCCGGCATAACAGCTTGCCGAGAGCTCCGCGGTGACTTCGGCCAGAGACCACTGTTCCACAAAGGTCAACGGCCAGACGCGGTTGACGTCCACCAGGCTGTTGAACCGATCGATGCCCGGTACGGGGCGATCGTTGATGTCGTCTCTCAGGACCAAACCGTTTTGAAGCATATAGCACAGGTTCAGTACCACGTGCTGGGCCAGATCGCCTACGGGGATGACCAGTAGAGTCCCCGGGTGATTGACCACCCATGTATTGTGTGGCTCTGTGTAGGGAACTTCAGGCGGAAGGTCCAGCCGGCCGTCACGGACCTTCCGGATCTGCCCGCGCATGGACTGCAGGACCGTCTCCAGATCCAGGGTTCCATCCGGCCCCCTTTCCGCGAAGGGAGCCGTGTCACGGGCATCCAACACAAAAACCCCGTTGTCATCGCTAAAAAAGGTTTTACTCGTGTGGAATCCCGCCGAGGAGGGGAAAGTGCGTCCGCCCGCCGATCCAGCGTAATTGGACAGATCGGGCGCGTAATTCTGCGCCCGATAAATCAGATGATGCCAACTCGTGTTGCTTCCACAGGCTGCTGTGACCAGAAGGGTCTCGAGTTCGGAAAGCGGCACGTGCTTACGTCGGGATTTGTAGGCGAATACGCCGTCAGGGATTTCCGCGCCCATGAAAAAGCGTCTCGAGCGCCTGCCAAGCAGGGCGCCGACCAGTGGAAACGAAAGCAAATCTTTGAACCCATCAGGAAAATCCTTTTGTGGCATATCCGACTCCTTCTTTCTGCAACCGGCCTCCGCCGCTCGTTACCCTTCGGTTCTGTCATTGCTCCGGGAAACTGTTTCTGCGCATCATTTCTCCAGAGATACGGCCACAGGCGCGGATTTGGTAATCGTATTGAACACCGGAGAGTATTTCTGCGCCATCCGCACGAGTTCTTCCTTCTGATCCTCCGGAATATCCGCGTCAATCTGGAAATAGACCCGGATTTCCTGGTATCCCACTGGAACACTCTCCGATATCCCCAGAAATCCACGTAGGTCCAGGTCTCCCTCGTACCTGGATCGAACCGCCTTCACCTGGATCCCCCTGGCAGCAGCATGAGCGATCAGGCTGGTCGTCAGGCATCCGGATAACGCCACGAGCAGATATTCCACCGGATTGCTGCCCTTGTTGCCACCCAGCAGAACCGGTGGCTCGTCAATCGGAAAAACCGCTTCCTCCCGGGTATCATCCTCTGCGCCTGCCCCATAAAAGTCTTTGACAACCGCCTGATTGAAGGTGCCATCCACCCACTGGTTTTTTGCACGGAATTTGAACTTCGCGATATCCGGCTTTTCCTTGATGAGTTCAATGGTTGCGAAAAGTTGACCGGTATCGATGCCATTGACGATTTTACCACTTTCTTTTTCGGTTCCCATTTCCCTAACCTCCTGTTCCTGGATGTCGATGAATCAGTGGGGCCACGCAATTAGGCCCCCCTTGATTTTTCGATGGAAACGTCTTCCCTGTATCCGGAAAAAGCACAAAACATGCCATTTCATCCAAGCCCTGTTTTTATCCATAAATTCAAACAGGTCAGACAAAATTCCCCTGCCGGTATAGCGAGATTTCGCTATACCGGGTCTCAGAATTTCGTGAATGACGATTTTTCGTGCCATGCAAAAATGACCGGAAGGGGGATCTGATATTTTCAGGATGCAGGCCGGGAGATCTTAAACGCTTTCATGCGGGAGGTAAGCGTTGAGGGAGGTATGCCAAGCAACTCGGCAGCTCCGCCTTTTCCCGAAACACGCCAATTGGCACTGTACAGGGCTCTTTTCAGGTTTTCCATTTCAAACTGCCGCAGTTCCATGACGTTCAGGATGTTTTTGTTTGTCCCTTCAGGGCAGATCTCATCGTCCTTCCATTCCGGGGATGCCTCACCCTCGGATTGAAAAAGATCATAGAGATCTTCCCGTCCGGTGATAACCGTTCTTTCGATAACATTTTGTAATTCACGGACATTACCGGGCCAACGATACGACACCAGGTTCCGAACGAACATTTCGGACAAAGGACGAACCGTACGGCCCATTCGGTGGGCCGCGCGTTCGAGGAAAAAGAATGCCAGCAAGGGGATGTCTTCCTTTCGTTGGCGCAGCGGAGGGATTTTGATCGGAAAAACACTCAGCCTGTAATAGAGATCCTTACGAAACCGGCCCTGCTGTACCTCGGTCCAGAGATCCCGGTTCGTAGCAGCGATAAAACGGATATCCACCTTGCGGGTTCGGGAACTGCCGACGGTTTCGAACTCTCCTTCCTGAAGAACGCGCAGAAGCTTGGCCTGAGTCTCGACGGCAAGTTCGCCGATTTCATCCAGAAATACGGTGCCTCCGTCGGCCAGATTCAGGCGACCTTCCCGTGGACCGTCTGCTCCGGTGTAGGCACCTCTCTCATGGCCGAACAATTCACTCTCGATCAGGGTAGGCGGAATGGATGCGCAATCAATTTTGATCAACGGCTTATGGCTTCTGTTGCCGGCGGAATGGATCGCCCGCGCGACGAGTTCTTTGCCGGTTCCTGTTTCCCCCAAAATCAAAACCGTAGCGTCGGTGTCGCAGACCTGGCTGATCAAATTGAGCAGTTTTCGGATCGGAATGCTTTCCCCTACGATTTGCCCGACATGGAGTTCTATCCGGATCTCATCCTGGAGATACCTGTTTTCCCGGATCAATTCATTCTTGAGTTTTTCGAGGTTTCGGTTGGCTTGGATAAGTTCTTCTTCGGCCTTCCTGCGCTGGGTCACATCCACCAGGCACAGGATCAAACCCTTGACGGCCTTGGCAGGCCCTTTGACCGGAAAAAGGCTCCAATCCCAGTAGGTCACGCCCCTCTCGGGCTGGTCGGGATAGACGAACGGCTTTGAGAACACGGTGACAGGCTCCCCGGATTCGAGAACTTTCCGAAATATCGCCTCGTTTTCGTTGCTTGGAAAAAGTTCGAAATGATTCTTGCCGATAAAAAAATTCGGATTTCGGCCATCCGCCTGGGAATAAGCCCGGTTCACCCGAATGAAATTGAAGTCCGTGTCCAGATACGCCAGGAGAAAATGCACATTTGCGAACACGAACTCCAGGAGTTCATTTTTTTCCTGCAGGAGTGTTTCGCGCTTCCGGAGTTCGGCAGTCCGCTCCATCACGCGGTTCTGGAGTTCGTCTCTGGCTGACAGGAGACTTTCCTCGGCTTTTTTGCGCCGGGTCACATCCACGAAAGTTCCCATCAGTTCCTGAATTCTTCCGTCTTTGTCCCTTGAAAAAACGGAATTCCGCGAGAAACACCACATCCATGTTCTGTCTGCCGTTTGAAAACGGTATTCAATCTCCAATACCTCGTCATCACGAGCCTGTTGGAGGGCATCGATGTGGGCCATGATCCCTGCCCGATCGTCTTTGTGAATCAGGGCCAGGAAGCGATCACCGGAAAAACCACGGATCTTTTCCAGGCTGTATCCGGTCAATCTGGTGTACTCGGGGTTGATGTAAATAATGGCATATTTCTGACAATCGAAAATATAGAGCCCATTGAGGGAAGCTTTCAGTACTTTATTTGCGAAATGGCTGCTTCTGGCCAGTGCCTCCTGGGCTTCTTTCCGATCTGTGATGTCCCGGTTGCATCCCCGTACACCCAGATACTGGCCACTCTCGGTGAAAATAGGCTGAAAGGCATGGCTTATCCACCGGATACGGCCGTCCTTGCGGTGAATGCGAAACTCGATTTCGCCCATTTGCGCCTGTCTCTCCACCTCCCCCCAATGACTCGTGAAGATGGGCAGATCATCCGGATGAATCATTCGGATTCTCAATTGCGGATCCCGGATGAATTCCTCGGGGCTGTATCCCGTGATGCGAAGGGCTGAAGGAGACACGTACACATACCGGCCTTCCGGGTTCAACCAGAATTCCAGGTCGTAGGTGTTTTCCGCGACAATGCGGTACATCGTCTCATAGTCGGAGAAGGGGGATGTGTATTGGCTGCCGTCATGGATGCCCATAGTCATTCCTCCAGAACCATGTCCTGCCGAACCGGATGTTTTGTTGTTTCGCGTTTCAGGCAGCGACGGGTTCTTTCCGGCTGCTTTCCAGGCTCCGGACGATTTCCGCTCCGATGAGAAAAACGCAGGCCGCAAAAAAGATCCAGAACAGGAACAGGAGCACGGCGGACAAAGAACCGTAAATCATGCCCAGTTGGGAGACCTTGTACATGGCGTAGTAGGCGAAAAGGTGTTTTCCTGCTTCCAGCAGGAAGGTGGCGGCCAATGCCCCGGTCATCGCGTGATACAGCCTGATTTTTTTCTGGGGCAGCACCATAAAAAGCGCTGTGCTCATCACGAACCAAAAAGCCATAGGCAGGAAAACCCCCATGATCAAGCTTGTAACAGCCCCACGTTTCAGCCAGGGGATATATTGAGCCAGCGTTTCCAGATAAGGGAGCATGACGCGAACACCGAAAAAAACAAAAAGCAACAGGATCAGGGAGAAAGTCAGCAAAAGGGAAAGCAGCAGGCTCTTCCCATAAGACCGCTTTTGCTCGGATTCAAAGATTCGGTTTACGGCCCTTTCGAAAGAAAAGTACAGCTGGTTGGAAAAATACGCGTACAGTATGAGAGAAAACAGGCCGACGTTCTGGTAACGGATGGTTTTTTGAATTTCCGCCATCACTCCGTAGGTTGCCTCGGGGAAAAAATCGGCCACTCGAGCGCTCAAAAAATCAAAAAATGCCGGATGCTCCCCCAGAAAATATCCAAAAATCCCTACCAGAAACAGAAAAAAAGGTCCGATGGACAAGATGAAAAAACAGGTGATCGAACCGGCGAGCATCGGCCCGTCGTGCTGATAAAAATGGGTCAGGCTGCGCCACAATATCGTCATAGGCATCTCCAGAGGGCGGCACTAAAACCAGGTAGGAAGCGAGGGCGCCCCTCTCCCTTCCCATTGGATCTGACTGCGTTGTTATTCGATTCAGGCGCCCTTCGTCTTGGCAATCGGGATTATTCACGATGCCATGTGACCGCCTTTCAGGGGTATAGTTGGTGATAATCCGGCGGATTATTTTCCAGGATAGGATGACGCCATAAATCACCGGATTCTCCTGGGAGCTTTTCAGCTTGACTTGTAAAGGCGTGATGACGTCGTCGATGGTTGCCTGACTGCTGGTGACGATGCCTATATTGCCAATACGGATGATATCGTTCACGATAGAACCGAATGAGGTCAGGCCCAAAAAAATAAAATGGTTATTCCGCCCTGGCATAGGAAATTATACCATGCCAGGGCGGAACAGACAATATCGGCATCTTGTCTATAGTATCACAAAAGATATGGAACGGGCCAAAATTTTCGAAACGACGTGGAC
>CAZTKB010000172.1:0-7748 GCA_964614125.1 uncultured Desulfobacterales bacterium
CAGGTATTGCCGCGCAGTTGATGGCAATGTAGTGCCTTTTTTTGCCGTAATAAAAATTATGAATGGCTTGGGCAAACAACTCCTTTCCGACCCCGGTCTCTCCACACAACAGGACCGGTGAAGGGGAATTGGCGGCGATCTTGGCTGTTTTCAGAGCCCGAACAAAGGATGGGGCCGATCCGATAATGTTGGCAAAGGTGTATTGGGTGCCCTCGGCAAAAATCTCATTGTTTTTCGGCATCAGAAAGGACGGGATCGTGCGTTCCAGAATATTGTAGTCCTTCACAAAGCAAATGGTGCCGATCATCTGTTTGCCCCGATCGAACAGGGGAAAGACGCTGTGGATGGTATTGCCGACATTGGCTTTTTGAGACCGGTAGGAAAGCGCGTAATTGATGATGGGGCGGCCATGCCGGATACAACGCATGCAGGTACTCGAATCATTGTCATATTCGTATACGTCCGTAATCTTTTTTCCAAGAGCCTCTTTCGGTTCCAGATTATCAATCCTCGCCTGGGTCTGGTTGTAATAAACCATGGTGCCGTCCATGTCAGTCATCAGCACTCCCTGGTCGAAATCATCAAAAAGATCCAGAAAATCAATTTGATCAAAATCCAGTTTTCCCTGCCAGCGATATTTTTTCGAGCCCATACCTGCCTCGTAGTTGCCAGAATCTCCGGTTATTCCATTCATGACCGCCTGAACCGGCGCTGCCGTTTGCCTGACGCTACCAAACAAACAAGCCCGATACGGTGGAATTCCGCATCGGGCCTGTCGGTACCTAAGAAAAAAAAGGATTCGGTTTACACCTGCGGCCTAGGCAGAACCCCCGCACGTTCAGCGATTTCCGGGACCTTGTGTTCCCATTCGATGGCCATCAAGTGAACACCGTGAACTCCTTTCATAGTCTTGAACTCCTCGATCTGTTCACAGGCCATTTTGATTCCTTCTTCGGCAACCTTACCTTTTTCGGCGCCTTTCAACCGTTTAATAATATCATCCGGCACATCCATTCCAGGTACCTTGCTCTTCATGTAATTGGCCATACCGACACTTTTCATCGGAGTGACACCGGCCAGGATATAGACTTTTTCGGTCAATCCCATGTCGTTGGCCATCTGAATGAACTTCCGGAATTTTTCCATATTATAAATACACTGGGTCTGAATAAAATCAACACCTGCGTGGATTTTCTTGGCCAGGCGATGCACCCGCCATTCAAACGGGTCGGCGAAGGGGTTGGATGCGGCCCCGATAAATATTTGGGGGGGATGTTCGACCTCCGCGCCTCCCAGGAATTTTCCTTCGTCCCGCATGCGTTTGACCGTGCTGATCAGCTGCATGGAGTCAATATCAAAAACCCCTTTCGCACTGGGATGGTCGCCGAATTTGACGTGATCTCCGGACAGGCACAGCATGTTCCGGATCCCCAGCGCATAGGCTCCCAAGATGTCGGACTGCATGGCCAGACGGTTGCGGTCCCGGCAAACCATCTGATAATTAGGCTCCAACCCCTCCTGAAGGGCAATCAGCGAGGCGGCCCAACTGGCCATCCGGACCACCGCCGTCTGATTGTCCGTGATGTTGACCGCGTCCACACAGCCTTTGAGAAAAGATGCTTTCTTGCGGACTTCCTCCGCATCCGTCCCCCGCGGCGGCCCCAATTCTCCGGTAAAAGCAAAGTGACCCGCCAGAAGGACCTTTTCCAAATTGCTTCCTGATTTCATAGTGAGTTCCTTGTTTGAGTCCGATTACTCCGGTTTTTTATACCCGGGCTGAATCAGCGTCCGGGGAATCTGGTTCAGCCAGTCCTGGGCAGGAGTCACTTCCAGAATACAATCGAGCCGATCCTGTTCCTTGAGCCTTTCGTAAATCATGAACCAGGCGCACGGCTGGTTCGGATCGATTTCGCACATACCCTTGTTGGTTCCCCCGCAAGGGCCGTTGTAGAGACCTTTGGCACACATGGTAACCGGGCAGATTCCACCGGTCATACCCAGAACACAGCTGCTGCAGGAGCGGCAGCGCTCCTCGTACCAGCCGACCGCCTGGTTGACGCCGATAAAGGTGGTATCCACAGCCGGCAGTACCGGAATATCGGGATACCGTTCCGCCAAGAATTGGATCCCGGCGCCGCAAGCCATGGAAAGCAGGGCCTGGTAGTCGTGAACCATGCCATCCAGGGCCTCCAGATACTCCCGGTCGCATTGCCGTTCGATCGTAAAGCCGTCGATCTGGATGGGTTTGTCCTCCAGTTTCCGGGCCATATCGATTTCCGCGTTCAGGACCGAGACTTCTTTTTCCCCTCCGGTCAGGCACACCGCCACGCAGGTTCCGCAGCCCACGTTCAGGACCTTGTCATAGCCTTTGAGAAGCTGCTTGATTTCCTCAAACGGTTTTCTTTTGGCAACGATCATATGCCCTCCTCTGGATTATTCGGCCGTCTCGGGATGGAAAACATTCACTTCCTTCAAATCATCTCCCAGATATTCCCGTTCGTTGGGTCCGAGTATTCCCAGGGAAAGACAGATGAGCGTCCAGATATGAACAACATTGTAATGTCCGCCGTAATGCTCGCTGAGTTCATGGATCTGTGCATGACAGTTATGGCATCCGGCGATACAGTAAGTGGCTCCGGTGGCCTGAATCTGCTGGTCCTTCAGTCTGCCGTACTGCAGCCTCTGGTCCTTGAACCCGGACTGCAGGAAACCGCCCCCCCCGCCGCAGCAATAATTGTTGGAGCGGTTGGGCTGCATGTCGATGAAGTTTTCCTCGCCGACCACGGATTTGACTACAAACCGGAGATCCTCGGCGATCGGATCCCCAAAAGTTTTACGAACAATCTGACAGGGATCCTGCACCGTGAACTTGACCTTCAGATCCTTGTTCCAGTCGGAATTGACCTTCAGTTTGCCTTCCCGGATCCATTTGGCATAGTATTCGTAGATGTTTTTGACTTCAAAATTGTGTTCCAGGTTGAATTTTTTCAGTCCGGCCCGGACTGAGAATGTTACGTGCCCTCACTCGGTATTGAGAAAGATCTTACACCCTAGCTTGTTCGCCTGGTTCACCGTCGTCCGGGTGATCTTTTCCCAGGAATCATTATCTGCCAGGAACATGCAATAGTTTTCTCCGGCCCATCCATGGCTTCCATAGGTCCAGTCCGCGCCGACCAGGTGCAGAATCTTCCAGAGGGGAAGTAATTCGTTTGGCTCGGTCACCGGTTCCCGAGAGTTCTGGTTGAGGAAAAACTCCGCACCTTCCTTATCAATGGGCGCTTCCATGTCCGCAAACTCCGGCTGCGCCTCGCGGACTTCCTCCAACAGATCGTTAACCACAAACACAAAGTCATCCGGCGAAATACCCATGGCGCTGGTGCTTTCGTTTCGTAACGCCATGTCACAGGATCCAAGTATCCCTTTCGGGCGCTGATCCCGCGGACGCAGCCCGCGAGCGTTGTACACCAGCTGCGGGATATCGATTTTCATCGGGCACACATAGATGCAACGCTGGCACATGGTACACATCCAAGGCCAGTCGGATTTGATGATTTCCTCATCCATGCCCAGAGCAGCCATTCTCAGGAATTTCCGGGGGTCCATATTTTCCAGCCCGGTTGCCGGACATCCGGAGGAACAGGCGCCGCAGGTCAGACAGAGGTTGAGGTTTCCGCCTTCCGGCAGAATCTCCTTGACCTTGTCGATAAAATAGCTTTTCTTTTTTCCACCTAGTTTGATCACATCCTCGGCCATTGATTATCTCCTCTGATTTAGGCTTTTGCCCATTTTTTTAATGGATTGGGTCCAAGCGCCTTGATATGTTCGGTCATCTCCCGGGCATATGCGGCAAACGTGGGGCCTTCACCGGAACTGAGATTATACATGCGAACCCGGTCTGCTTCAAGTCCAATTTCCTCAAGCAGTTGCCTCACATGCCCCACTCTTTCCCTGGCCCGCAGATTGCCTTCCTTGTAATGGCAGGAACCTTCCAGACAACCCACCACATACACACCATCCGCGCCCTTCTGGATCGCTCGCATCAGGTGCAATACATCCACTTTTCCGGTACAGGGAACCCGGATGATCTTGACATTCGCCGGATAATCCAGCCGCATCGAACCTGCCAGGTCCGCAGCCGAATATCCTCAGTAGTCACAACAAAATGCGATAATGGTTGGTTCAAAATCCGACATTACATCCCCCCCGCCAGCAAGGCATCTATTTTGCAGGTAATTTGATCATCTTCATAGAAATTGAGCTGAATCGTCCTTCTGGGACAGATCGACGCACAGACACCGCAGCCGTGACAAAGGGCCTCATCGATTTCGATTACCTGTTTTTCCGTATTGAAAACAGGTACACCGAAAGGGCAGGACCGTACACAAGTCAGACACTTTACGCAATGTTCCGTATCCACCCTGGCCGTAATGGCGGACAATTTGATTTCGGATTTGGAAAGAAACGTCGTGGCACGGGATGCCGCGGCCTGAGCCTGGGCAATGGTCTCGGATATCAGTTTGGGAGCGTGAGCCGTTCCGCACAGAAAAATGCCCTCTCCCGGCATGTCCACGGGACGCAGCTTGACATGCGCCTCGATGAAAAATCCTTCGGGGTTCCGATTGAATTTCATGATGCCGCACAATTGGGATGTATCGGTGGCGGTAACGCCTGCGCTGAGGGCCAGCAATTCCGCCTGTATCTCCAAGGGCATCCGGAGAATATGATCCGTCACGGACACAATCAGCCCTTCCGGGGTGCTTCGGACCTCGGGCGGGTTGGTCTCTTCGAAACGGATGAAAATGACCCCGCGGTTTCGAGCCTCGGTATAGTAATCTTCCATCAGGCCGTAGGTGCGGATATCCCGATAAAGAATGTAGACCTGTACGTCCGGATCCGCCTTTTTGATCAGCAACGCATTTTTGATCGCGTTCTGACAACAGATTCGGGAACAGTTTTCGTTGGTCTCGTTTCGGGATCCGACGCACTGGATCATCACCACGGTGGAAAGTCCGTCCGTTCCCTTGGCTTCCAGACGGTCCCCCAATTCCAATTGGGTGAAAACCCGGTCGTCCTGGCCGTAAAGATATTCCGTCGGTTTATATTCCGAAGCCCCCGTTGCGACGATAATCACCCCGTGATCAATCGTCAGGGGGGTGTTGGCAGGGCCTGCAACGACGTCGGTCTTGAAATTTCCCTTGTACCCAGCAAAATTGACGATCCGGGCTCCGGTCACCACTTCGATCAAATCGCTGCTTCGGACATCGGCGATCAATTGCTGCAGATACGCCTGGATATCGCCGCCCTCGATGGTATGGTGCAGCCTGCGGGACAGTCCACCAAGTTCCGTATCCTTTTCCAGCAGAAATACCCGGAAGCCCTGCCTGGCCAATCCGAGGGAGGCGTTCATTCCCGCGATACCCCCTCCGATGACCAGCGCCTGCTTGTTGACGGATATTATTTTTTCCTTCAAAGGTTTCAGACTGGACGCACGGGCCACCGCCATGCGAACCAGGTCCTTGGCTTTTTGGGTGGCGATTTCAGGAGTCTTGGAATGGATCCAGGAGTTCTGGTTCCGGATATTGGCCATCTCGAACAAATATCGGTTCAGGCCGCATGCCTCCAAGGTCTCCATGAACATCTGCTCATGGGTCTTGGGACTGCAGGAAGCGACCACCACCCGGTTCAGCCCATGCTCCAGGATCTTTTCCTTGATCTTGTCCTGGGTATCCTGGGAACAGGTGAAGAGATTCTGATCCGTATACGCGACATTCGGTAGGTTGGCAGCATACGCCTGAACCGCCGGCACATCCACGATGCCGCCGATATTGATGCCGCAGTTGCAAACAAACACCCCGATGCGTGGTGATTCACCCGCCACATCCTTTTGTTCCGTCACCTCGATGGTGGGAGTATCCATTCCCCGAGAAACCGATAGGTCGGCACCGGCCAGGCAGGCCGCCGCGCTGGCCTCGGTAACCGAGCTGGGGATATCCTTGGGCCCCTGAAAGACACCGCAGGTGTAGACACCCGGCCGGGAGGTCATCACCGGCGTAAACGGGCCGGTTTCGACAAAACGGTACTTGTTCAGTTCCACACCCAAGTTTCTTGCCACATCCGCAACATTTTCCGGGATCTGAAGTCCGACCGACAACACCACCATGCTGAACGTTTCTTCCAAACGCTGCCCGGTCTCGTCGATATACCAGACCTGCAAGTCCCCGGTTTCCGGGATTTCGGTGATGGTATGGATCCGGGCCTTGACAAACCGGACGCCGTCCTTGTTCTTGGCACGAAGATAGTATTTTTCGTAATCCTTACCGAAGGAACGGATATCCATGTTGAATATCACGCAGTCCAGATCGCCGTGGGCATGCTCTTTGGCGATCATGGCCTCCTTGATGGCGTACATGCAGCATACGGAAGAACAGTATCCGTTGCCGCACTTATTGGTATCGCGCGATCCGACGCATTGAATCCAGGCGATCTTTTTCGGTTCCTCCCGGTCCAGTGGACGGCTCAGATGACCGAAATAGGGTCCGGAAGCGCTCAGAATCCGCTCGAACTCCTCGCTGGTCAATACGTTGGTGTATTTTCCGTATCCCCAGAAATCCAGCTTGGACGGATCGTATCCCATGCTGCCCGGAGCCAGAATGATGGATCCGACGGTCACCTGGGACTCCCGTTCGGTTTCATCGTACTGGATGGCCCGGGCGATACAGACGTTTTCACACAGGCCGCAGCCGATACAGGTGTCGGTGTCAATCCCGAACGCCAGCGGTACGGCCTGGGGGTATTCGATAAACGTCGCCCGCCGGTCATCCAAGCCCTTGTTGTATCGGTTGACCGCGGTTACCGGACAGTGTTTGGCACATTCCCCGCATCCCGTACATTTAACCGGATCGATATACCGAGGATGATTCGAGAGGGTAACCGTGAAGTTTCCGGGTTCCCCCTCCACGGATTTGATTTCGCTGTTCGTGACAATATTGATGTTCAGATGCCGGCCGACCTCGACCAGTTTGGGCGAGATCACTCACATCGCGCAATCGTTGGTCGGAAAGGTCTTGTCCAGCCGGGCCATCATTCCTCCGATGGTCGGCAGTTTGTCCACGAGGTGAACGTAATAATCCGAATTGGCCAGATCCAATGAAGCCTGCATGCCGGCGATGCCGGCACCGACCACCATGACAGACCCGCTGATTTTACCGCTTGCCGATCCCATGATCACTCCTTCGCTATGATAATGCTCCGAACACCGGAACATGGTTTTCATGGCCTTTGAATTCCACCATATTGGTTTTTTCCATATCCGCCAGCAGATAGGATATCCACTTCAGTTCCAACCCGATTCGTTCGCGGATCGCCCTCACCGAGGTGTGCCCTTCCAGAATGGCCTGGCGGATCAATTGCTTGTGGTACTCCCGCTCCAGAACCTGATCCAGAATGGCTTCAAAACGGGCTTTATCCCATTTTCTTCCGTAGACATCCCCACGGTTCAACAGCTTGACTTCCTTTCCCACCAACCAGCGGATGGTCTCGGAATTCAGCGTTGCCTCCGCGGCGTTCAGTTCCATGGAAAATCGTTTTCGGTCGAATTTCCCCTGGTTTCGGATGGATTCCATCACCTGGTTGGATATTTCGACAAACCGCTGGGCTTCCGCGGATGACAACCAGGCCAAATGCAAGCGGTCCTTCCCGATTCCGGACAGATCGAGAAGCCTTCGGGTCATTTCAATTTTCTTTTCGGC
>CAZTKB010000173.1:0-7664 GCA_964614125.1 uncultured Desulfobacterales bacterium
ATCCGAGTTCTTTTCCCAAAGAAAGCGGGATCGGTCGCCCCGGGACGGCGGGCCAGAAACCCGTATGGCCGAATCGGGTTGCTGGTGACACCATGGACACCCTGGACAAATTGGACGGACAGCCGACAAATGTCTGGACCAAAACCCGTTTTACAGGCAGGCGATCCGCCAATCACCCCTGCCATCACCAATCAGACTCCCGGAAAACCGCCGAACCCGGATCCAGGAGAAAGGACACCACATGAGCAGACTGGATAGTTTTATCCGCCGGATGATCGCCCAAAGAGACTGCCTGAACCACGCAGCCCGAGAAATTGCAAAACTTCCTGGAATCGTTCTGGAATTGGGGTTGGGCAACGGCCGCACATATGATCATCTGCGAGAATTGCTTCCAAACCGCGAAATTTATGTGTTGGAACGGGAAATCCGGGCGCACGCGATCTCCCTGCCGCCGGCCCAATACCTGATCCAGGGCGACGTCCGCGACACGCTCCAAACCGCGGTGGAAAGATGGGACAAAAAAACGGCACTGGCCCATATGGATCTCGGAACCAGCGACGCCGCGGCCTACCGGTTGTTCGCGAACCAAATCACACCCCTGTTGGCCCCCCTGATGACAGGCGGCGGCATCATTGTGTCCAACATCGCCCTCCAGGAAACATCCCTGGAGCCCCTGCCGTATCCGGCCGGGGTGAAACCGGGGAGGTATTTTCTCTACCGAAAAAAACCCGGTCCATGACTCTCCAAACGGAGTGCCCATTCCGGGTTATCCATCGGAATCCCGCTGGTAACTGATTTTTTCCAGGATCACCTTGGTAATCATATAAGTCGGTTTGATCCCTTCATCGCCCATGCTCCCGGAAGCCAGGGTCTGCCCGCTGATCAACGGATTGTCCGAAGCATAATAGGCATAACCCAGCCGGATATCCACCGGAAGATATCCTCGGATGACAGCACCGCTGATCGCCCGCTGATAATGTCCGCCCTCCATTTCCAATCCTACGGCCTTCCAACTCGTGGTTTGGAACTTTTCCAGCACGTCCCGGTTCTGCAGCGAAGTACCCAGTACCGTGACAATCGGCCCGACATACACGTCGATGCTTCCGTCGAAATCCTCCTTGCGCAGGTCGTTGTGCACCAGGTAGTTGTGGGGCGTTCCTTCCATGACATGGGCGGTGGCCAGCATGATATCCCCTTTTTTCCCGGGGAGAATTCCGGCCTTTCCCATGATGGAGATGGATTGCACCGGCGTTTTTCCGGTCTCCGAGGACAGGTAGAGTTGCTCCAGAAGTTCGTCCATCACTTCGTATGCCTGCGTGCCGAAGGCGTAGTCCATAACGAGAAGAACCGGCTGGAGATTGCGCAGCTGGTCCCGGTTGATATGCAGATCCGGATGGATCGCGACGTCTTCCAGTTTGGCCATGTCGATAATCTGGGAATGAATCAGCATTCCGGAGGTGTCCGGAACATCGTGGAATCCGTGCTGCTCGGCATAAGCGCGGACCAACTCCCCTTTTTCCCGCAATCCGATCAAAAAGCGGTAGAGATCTCCTTCCGGTCGCTGGTCTCCGCATTCACAGACCGCAGCATACCCATAGAGGCTGTTGATCACGCTGTGCATGTTGGAACTGATGATGTGAATCGGGCGGCCCCGCAATCCCAGCTTCCCGATGATCTCCCGAATATGGGCGGCCCATTCCGGACTGTAGGCGTGATGCCCGATCATGTCCTGCAAAGACGGCGTGAAATACACCAGGAGATGATGATCCCGGGACGACTCCTCCCGTTCCACCCGCTGACCCAGCTCATACACGATTCGAAACAATCCGTTGTTGGTGTTTTCATGTTTTCGGTTTTCTTCCAGAGATTCGTAGCTTTTGCGGGTTTCCTGATACGTTCTGCCGACCAGAATGCTCAGATTCCAGATGGCCTGGTCCAGTTCTTTCCCGTACAATTCCTTCTCTTTTCGAACGTTTTTTTCCAGTTCCTTCCAATTGGAGGAAATGTCACCGCTTTCGTCCCGCATCTGTTCGTGAATTTTCCGTGCCTCGATATTGAGAAACGTGATATGGGTCAGGACATCGTATATTTCGCTGAGGCCGGTTGTGATAACAAAACACATCTCGGACTCGCTCACCCGATAGGAAATTCGCCGCCGCTTTCCGGGCACAATTTTTTCGAACGCCGTGGAATCGAATTCCTCCTTGGCCGTCAGGACGATTCGGGTACAGGATTCGATTCCCCGGGGAAGGCGGTCCAGGACATACTCCAGTCCTGTAAGCTCGATGCTGCGGGGATCGTTCATCGTCCCGTAAATCTCGGGGCTGATGGTTCGAAGGGCGTTTTCGAGGGTCTTGCCCGATCGCCCGGCAGGCTTGTAATAGCCCCGGAGTGCCAGGGCATCCGCAATTGTCTTGAAAGATCGGATCGCCAACCGGCTCTTTTGAGATTTGCTCAACTGGTTCATAGCACGCCTTTTCCGATAGGTTGCGAAATCATCCTCTCCTCCCGGATGACCTCGGTTCGTCCAGCAACCCGCCCACAGCTTCCAGGACCCGGTCTACTCCGATCGTTTCCATGCAATGCCGGGTCGGGCAGGAACGCTGAAAACAGGGGCTGCAGGAAGCCCCGATTCTTACAATCCGGTGTCGCTCCCCAAACGGCCCCGTCCTCCAAGGTGCGGTAGGACCGAACAGCCCCACCACCGGGGTTTCGACAGCCGCGCATAGGTGCATGGGACCGGTGTCCGTAGTGATAAGCAGTTGTGCCCGGGCATACAGGGCAGCCAGGATTTTCAGGGACGTTTTTCCGGCCAGGTTATGCGAACCGGTCCGCATGCGGGACTGGATGTCCCGGATGACCGAATCATCTTCGGCCGCGCCGGTGAACACGATTACCGCGTTTCTCGTTTCCGACAGGATGTCCGCCAATTCCGCGAACCGATCGTTATTCCAGAGTTTGGTATCCCATTTCGCCACCGGGTTGATGCAGATCAGCGGGCGAGAACCGCCCTCCCGCAATTCCGGAATCAAACGAACCGCATCTGCCCGTTGTCGGGAAGAAATAGGCAGACGGTAGCGGACATTCGTTTTGTGGATCCCCAGGGGAGCCAGCATCATCAGGTTTCTGGTCAGTGCATGAATCTCCATGTCAACGGCCGGAACTTTTTCGTTCAGAAACCACCAGGAATATTCCATGTGTTCCATGCCCGGCCCGAACCCGATTTTCCGTTTTCCCCGGACCAGGACAATGAGAGCCGAGCTTTTCAACAGGGCCTGGAAATCCAGTACAATATCGTATCGGGTGTCCCGCAGCCTGCCCACAAAATCCCGAATCTCCCGGAGCGCATCAGCCCTTCCGGGACCAATCAGATCACGGAGCCATCGCTTCCGTCGGGATATGATCACCCGGTCCAAGGCTGGGTGTCCGATAACCAGATCGGAGGCTGCCTCCTCCACCAACCAGGTGATATGAGCATTTGGAAAAGCCTCTCGAAGAGCATTGGCAGCCGGGAGGGTGTGCAGAACATCCCCAATAGCGCTCAGTTTGACGATCAGAATCTTCATGACAATCCATCCAGCAGGGCGCGGGTCTCCGAAAGAACCATATCCACGGAGACGGCGTCCATACAACGATGATCCAGAAGGCAATGGGGTTGCATACACGGCCCACAGGGAACCGGAACCCGGATCACCCGGCTGGTCGTTCCCAGGGGTGTAGTCGTAAGGCGGGTTGGTCCAAAAATTGCGATCACAGGTACCTGCAGGGCCGCGGCCGCATGCATCAGCCCGGAATCGTTCGTGATAAAAACCCGGCATCGCTCGATCAGCGCGAAAGCCTCCCGCAGGGTGGTCCGGCCGCAACAATTGACACAGTTCTCACCAACCCGGGCCCGGATTTCCTCCCCGAGCCCGGCTTCCGACGGACTGCCGAACAGTAGAAAAGTACGCAATCCCGTTGAAGCAAGTCGGCGGCATAGCTCGGCGAACCGCTCCGGGAACCATCTCTTGGCCGTTCCAAAAGCCGCACCGGGATTGATTCCAATGATTTCCCGGCCGTCGGCTTTCACGGAGGACAAAAACATATCAGCCCATTGTTGTTCCTCTCGAGACACCGACAGGACCGGTTTTTGTCCCGGAGCAGGTATGCCGACCCCTTGGATCATCCGGAGGTAATAGTCGGCCTGGTGAAGCTTTCCAATGTCGGCCGTCCGGTAGACCCGGTGGGTCAGCAACGCGGACCGGCCGTCCGCCGCATATCCGATACGGATCGGGATCCCGGACAACCACAGTATCAGCGCGGCCTCGAAGGCGTTCTGAATGGATATACCCACGTCAAAGGCCTCTGCACGGAGCTCCCGGCAAAGCCGCAGTAACCCGCGAACCCCCTGATGCCGGCCGGCTGCATCGTATATATGGATTCGATCCACCACCGGAAGATGCTCGTATACCGGGGCAACCCACGGTTTGGCCAACATCGTAATCTCCGCGCGGGGATACCGTCGGCGGATCGCCGCCAGAGCCGGCAAGCTCAGGATCGCGTCCCCGACCCAATTGGCGGAGCGGATGAGCAGCCGGAAATCGGGCCGCGGCGGATTCATGCCGCCCTCCCCGGCTGTTGACCACTCCCTTGGGATACCGGATTCCACTTACAGAAATTTCGGGTTTTCCACCGTTGGTGGACCCAGAACCATTGACTGGGATATCGTCGGATTATGGCCTCAATGGCCTGGTTGTACTGCCGGGTGTTGGCTTCGATGTCGTGCGTGTTATCTCCGGTGGAGATCAAGGGAATTGCGGGGAAAAACTCCACCCGGAACATGCCGTTTTCCCGAACCAGAAATACCGGCACAACCGGCGCCCGGGTCCGGAGGGCCAGAATCGCCATGCCCTTGTTGGTGCAGGCGGTTTGGTGAAAAAAATCCACATATACCCCTTCATACCAGTCGACGTTCTGGTCCATCAGGATGGCCACCACCCCCTGGGCGGATAAGGCAGTGAGAATCCTCCGCATCGCCCGGTACGCAGGAATCATGACCGCACCATACCGGGAACGCATCCGGTTGAGAACCAGATCCAAGGGCCGAAAGTCCAGCGGGCGATAGAGGACGTGGAGGGGGATTCCCGCCAATTCCGCGGCGGCGGTCAGTATCTCCCAGTTGCCCACATGCGCGGTCAGGGCCAGTACTCCACGACCCTGCAAGGCAGCCTGATCGAAATGATCCTTTCCGAAAAAACGGAACCGGGGGCGCATTCCTTTCTGGGACGCATGGGCGACATACCCGGTTTCAAAAGGGATATGGAGGAGGTTCTGAAACGCAGACTCCGCCTGACACCGGTACTCTGCTTCCGAGTGATCATTCCCGAAAGCAATCCTCAGGTTGCCCAAAGCGATATTTCGATGCCGGCGATCCAGGCGGAACCACAGACCACCAACAACCCGGCAGAAGGAATCAACTACAGGAGGAGGTGTTCGGCCGGCGAGGCGGAACAGCCCGGACAGAAGCCGGTCCATCCATCTTTCCATCAAGGGGGGCACGTCGGATTCAGATCCCTTTTTCCCACACCTTGGCATGTTTCAAAAACACGTACCAGGCGGAATTCATGGCGATGACCAGGCCGGGAACCCCATCCAGGAATCCCGATTTCCAGACATAGCATTCGATAAATTTGACAGCCGCATGCACCAGACCGGCCACAACATACCAGTGCCCCCGGGCAGGCTGGTCAGCGGCGTGAACATCGGAAAACCGGTTGATCGTCGCCACCTGATCCGCAATGTCCCGGTACACATCATGAAGGATCGGTTCCCTCATCCGGCGGACGGTGCCTGTCACTTCCAGCCGTTCATGCAGACCCTCGCCGACCCACCGGCCGGAACCAGCCCGTACCAGGCGGATCTTCCGGTCGGGGTACCATCCGCCATGCCGGATCCATCGACCCAGATACCGGGAAAGCCGCGGCATGGAAAATCCGGCCACCGATTTCGGCACGTCCCGTACAGCCTGGCGGATTTCGTCGACCAGGGCATCGGAGAGCCATTCATCGGCATCCAGGCTCAGAATCCATGGTGCCTGCACGAGATCCATCGCGACCTGCTTCTGGGCGGCAAATCCCAACCATGGTTGAAACACCACCTTGGCCCCGGAAGCGCGGCAGATATCCGGAGTTCCATCCGTGCTTCCGGAATCCACGACCACAATCTCGTCGGCAAAAGCGACGCTGGTCAGTAACCGCATAATCCGGTCTGCCTCGTTCCGGGCGATGACCGCCACACCGATTCCCACCCCCATCACGCCGTAGCTCCGCAGCCGAACCGCTCCAACCGAAGAGGCTCCACGGAAATATCGACCGGCCGGCCGGTAACCAACTGCATCATCAGTTTGCCGGTAATCAGGGATAGCCCGATTCCGTCCCCCTCATGGCCAGCGGCTACAAAAAAACCGGGAATCCGGGTTTTGGAAATAATGGGGAAATGGTCCGGTGTAAACGGTCGAAGCCCCGCATAGCTGCGAATGACCTGCACACGGCGCAATACCGGAAAAAAACGGACAGCCCGTTCGGCCAGGGCGCGCAACACCCGCACATCAACCGAGGTGTTCATTCCGGCAAACCGGCGGCAGCTTCCGATCAGAAAATTGCCGGCTTCCGTGGGTTCCATGACGCAGGCGACCCCAAATTCCTCCATGTCCGGTGGTATCTGTCTCACATAATCGTGTCCGCCGAACTTGGCCATCAGATAGCCGAATTCGAGCATGGCCCGGCGGGCCACCGGAAGGGTCCGTTCGGTGACCAGAATCTGTCCCTGTCGAGGTTGAATGGGAATATCCAGCCCCACCATCCGGCCGATGGGTGCAGCCCAAACTCCCGCCGCGTTTACCACAGCCGGGGTGATGACCGCTCCATTTCGGGTTCGGATCCGGAACACGCCGTCATGCGGATCCCGGTGGATATCCTCCACCTCGCTGTTGACCATCAGCCCGGCTCCCCTTCGACAGGCATCCGCCGCCAAGGCACCTGCCAGGGCCATGGGGTTGACCGTGCCATCCGTGGGAAATTCCAATCCGCCGGGAATATCCTCTGCCAGATGCGGCAAATCCTCGTGGATCTCCCGATAATCCATCATCCGCACCGGAACGCCGGCATCGGACATCCGCCGGCAGTATGCGGCAGCGGCTTCCAGTTCCCGGTCGTTTTCTGCCGCCAGCACCGATCCCGTCCGTCTCCAGTGAATATCGTCCCCCACCTCCGATGCGACGAGGTCAAACAGCGCCTGACTCAAGCGGCATAGATCCGAGTCATAGCCGGGCGCTTTGTCCTGGATCAGGACATTGCCCTCACATCGGCCCGAGGTTCCGGACGCGATGCCGTTTCGTTCGATCAGGGTGACGGATACTCCGGCCCGGGTCAGAAACCAGGTGACGGAAGTTCCGATGACGCCGCCGCCGATCACGGCGACATCCGGTCTGTAGACGTTCATTTTCACAATGCAGTTTTCAGTGTTACGTGTAGCAAACGGCCATTCGGCCGAAAAGAAAATAAGCCCTTTTCACTTTCCCCCCCACCCTGGCCCTCCCCCACCAGTGGGGAGGGAAAAATTTGGTATCCCTGGCCCTCCCCCACCAGTGGGGAGGGAAAAATTTGGTATCCCTGACCATCCCTCAC
>CAZTKB010000174.1:0-7458 GCA_964614125.1 uncultured Desulfobacterales bacterium
CTTACGTTTGGTGGTTTTTTTTTTACCGGTACCGGAGGGTGGTTTCATTTCCGGTACCGGATGGAATGAATTTTTTCCCAATGGTTCCATGCCGGAGTAAGTACCATGGCGACAACCATCAGTTTTTCAAACCTTTGAAAATCTCATAACTGATCAGGATTTCCAGTGCACGCATCACCTGGTTGTCGGATTCCAGTCGTTCCAATATGATGGGACCTTCCATGGTTTTGCTGTCTGGCCCGCCCCCTGACTCATCCGATTTTTTATGGGTGGAGATTTCGGATTCCTCTTTCAGATGGTTTTCCAGATCTTTTTCCTTGGGCATCAATTTTTCGATGGACCCGGTTTTTTCCACTTTGGTTTGGGGATCATATTTGATGACAACATCCGGTTCAATTCCTTTGGCCTGAATGGATCTTCCGTTGGGTGTATAGTATCGGGCGATGGTCAACTTTAAGCCGTAACCATCACGAAGCGATTCCACATTCTGGACAGAACCCTTGCCGAAGGAGGTGGTTCCCAAAATGAGAGCCCGTTTATGATCTTGAAGCGCTCCAGCCACGATTTCCGAGGCACTGGCACTTCCTCCGTTGATGAGCACGATGATCGGGTAATTTCGGTTTACCGGGTTGGGTTTGGCGGTGAAAACTTTGGCATGTTTGTCCTGACGGCCTTTGATGGAAAGAATGATACCTTTTTCGAGAAACAGGTCTGAAACTTCGATCGCCTGGTTCAGCAATCCGCCAGGATTATTCCGGAGATCCAGAATCAGGCCTTTCAGAGGAGCGTCATTTTTCTCCATTTTTTCCAGGGCCGCGATCAGATCCTGGGTGGTGTTTTCGCGGAAATTGGTTACCCAGACATATCCATATTGGGGGCGAAGCATGATCGATCGAACGCTTTCGATCGGTATGATGTCCCGCATGATGGATAATTCGATCGGTTCAGCGGCTCCTTCCCGGATGATCGTGATATGAACCTTCGTTCCTTTAGGGCCTCGAATCCGGTTCACCGCATCTTTCAGGTTTTTCACCGGATCGCCCTCGATCCGGGTGATGATGTCACCTGCTTTCAGGCCGGCACGATAGGCCGGTGTTCCATCAATCGGGGAAACGACCGTGACCATCCCGTCTTTCAAGGTGATACTGACACCGATTCCGGTGAACTCGCCCTGGGTATCAACCTGCAGATCCCGATACTCTTCCGGCGACAACAGGGCGGAGTGCGGATCCAGCCCGTGGACCATTCCCTGAATGGCGTCTTCCACCAACTTTTTGGTATCTACCTGGTCCACATAGTTCTTTTCGATCAATTCAATGACATCGGAAAACAATTTCAAACCCTTGTAGGTTTCTTCGTTTCCCGCGGACAGATCCCTGTAGAAACCGGCGCCGATAGTCCATAACGCCACGGACATCGCAACCGCAACCCACAATCTGACCTGTTTATAATCTGACCTGGTCATGAATGTCCTCTCGAGTGATATCTGTTTTCTATGGAGAAGTCGTTGTCAACCACTGACGTAGATCGACGGGTTCAGACTTCTTACGGATTTCGAAATAAACCCCGGCTCCGCTGATTGAATTTGTTTCACCGGCGGTTCCGATGATATCGTCCGTTTGGACAATATCCCCCCGGATACGGAAAAAATCTTCCAAATGAGCGTATACACTAAAATAGTGGTCTCCATGATCGATGATCATCATGTTTCCGTACCCTTTAACCCACTCCGAAAAAACGATTTTTCCTGAGTGTATTGCGTGAACCGGCTCTCCCCGGTCCGTCTGGAAATGAAGACCCAAACGTCCGACCGCGGCATGTATGCCGGCTTGAAGTTCGGCGGCCGGAATAGACAGCGTTTTTCCGGCAACCGGAGGCGAAAGGCGCCCTTTCCTGGATACAATGGAACCACTTTTTTCTACGCCGATTGGAGGCGTGGCTGCCGGTAACTGCTCCTGCGGTTCGGCGGTCAGTTTTACGAGCATGCTGTTCAATTCATCCGAAGCCTGTTGTAGCGCGGAGATCGCTTGCATTTCAAGGTTTTTTTTGGAACGGATTTCAGCCAGAAGTGTTTTTTGACGTTCTTTTTCCGAAGAGTGAAATTCCTTTTTTTTCTGAATCAGGCTTTTTCTGGTCCGGTTTTCCTCCTGCAGTACCGATAGGTCGGCTGACAATTGATCGAGTTCTTTTTTCATTTCTGACAGCTCGTTAAGGAGTTTCCAGTCTTCCGATAATACCCTTCCCAGCATGTTTTTTCGATATTCCAATTGTGACAGGGTGTTTGTGGAGGCCAAAAAGTGCATGGTACCGAGGCGGCTCAGTTTGTAGAGGGTTTTCAGACGAAGGGCTGCCTGGCGTTCGACATGTTCTGTTTTTTGGAACAGCTCCTGCTGCCGTGCCGTGGTTGCCTGGATCCGGCCGTCAATCGAGCGGCTTTCCGTTGTCAGTGTTTCGAGTTCCTCCTGGGATTGAGATATCCGCCGCTCCATTCGTCCCAGATTGTGGAGAGCGGAATTTTCTTCTTTGCTCAAAGTCTTGATTTCCGCTTGGCGTCTTTCCAGATCGGATCGAATTTGCCGGGTCTGTTGGTTCAAGTTGGCGACTACCTGGGGTTTGGTGTCCGGAGAAGATGGTGGCAAAATCTCTGGTGCAGTGTCTTCCATTCGGACGTACTCCGGCCGGTCGCTGATAAAACCTCGCTGTTGATTCGGCAGTAGGATTTCATACCATCCGGATAGATGATTGTGTATTTCGACAATGGTATTTCGGGGAAGAATGGTCAGAACATTTGATTCGCGCGATGGTGTTTCCCGGACGTTTAAACGGTCGACCAGAACCCGGCCCTGAAGGACAAGGGGAGCCGGATATCCTGAGGAAAGGATGAAAACAGTATATCCGAAAAAATAAAGAGCGATCAGGCGCGCAAAAAAGGTTTGACGGCGATCAGGCATCCGATCCATCCTGCAAGAATACTGGCTGCCAAGCCCCAGAGAATGTGGGACGGGGGCAGAAAACCAATGGTGAAAAAACCGGACGTCATGCTCCTGTGGATATGTGAGGACAAGTAGACATGCAAAACATACAATAACCCCATTCCCAGGAGTCCCCCGACAGCGCCCTGAAGGATGCCTTCCAGATAGATCGGCGAACTGATAAACCGGTCTGTCGCACCTACGAGCCGCATGATTTCAATTTCTTCCTGTTTGGATAAGAAGATCAATCGTGCCGTGTTTGCCACAATAAAAGCGGAGGCCATGAAAAAAAGGGTAATGAGGGCATATCCGATCAGTTGGATCACTTGAACAACCCCGGTGAAACGCTCCAGCCACTTCCGGGCATACTCGACATTTTCCACACCCGGAAAGGACTGGATTCCCGATGCGATGTGTGTCAGGGATTCCGGACCAGCCATATCCGGCAAGAGCCGTATTTCAAAAGCATCAGGGAATGGGTTGGTGCGGAGCCCTTCCAGCAGGGAAGCCTGTTGCCGAATCAGCTCTTTCATCTCCTCCATGGCCTGGTCCTTTGAGATGAAACGAGCCTCGGCGACACCCTTGATTCCGCGAATATGGGTGAAAACCGCCTGTATTTGGTCCGCGCTGCATTCGGGTTGCAAATATACCATCATCCGAACGTCCGCGTTGGCTTCATCGACCCAGCGGCTGATGTTGCTCCAACATAGATAAAAAGCGCCGCAAACCACGACTGAAAACGAAATCGTTATCATGGCGACCAAGTGAATGAACCGGTTGTCTCGAATATCGATGACAGCTTGTTTCAACGAGGATTTCATGATCAATACGCCGCCTGTCCGCCCCGATCCTCCATATGACCCGCCGAATCCGGTTCCGTGAAAAAATCTCCGGTCAGCTTTCCTTGCTCCAACTGAATGATCCGGCCCGGTATTTTTTCCATTAACTGCCGGTCATGAGTCGCAATGACGACGGTCGCCCCTTTCTGGTGGATCCATTTCAACAGGCTCAAGATAATGTCGGCGGAATCCGTATCCAGGCTTCCCGTCGGTTCGTCTGCCAGAACCAGTTTCGGGTTTCGAACAATCGCCCGTGCGACGGCGACGCGTTGCTGCTCTCCACCGGAAAGAGTCATTGGATAGGCCTGTTGGCGGTGTTCCAAACCCACGGTCCGTAAAATGGCCTGTACCCGCTTGCGGATCATCTCGGGGTTTTCACCGGTGACCTCCAGGGAAAGCGCGACGTTGTCAAAAACGGTTTTGGTGAGAATAAGCCGGTAATTCTGAAAAATAATTCCGAAGTTTCTTCGGAAAAGTGGTTTTCGACGACGGCTGATTCGGGCTGTATTGACTCCGTCGATCAGAATCTGGCCCTGAGATACCGGTTCCGACAGATACAATAACCGAAGGAGAGTCGACTTGCCCGCTCCGCTGGGACCTGTCACGAGAGCGAAAGAATTCTCTTCGATATCCAGGGTGATATCCTGCAAAGCCTGTTGGGCGCCATACTGTTTGTAGACATGAAACATCCGGATAATCGGTGGATGCTGGTTTTCTGATATCATGCCGATCCTGAAAAAACAACGCCGCTATCGCGTTTGGAGAGAAATGAAAGCGGTTTTCGTTGACCGAAAAACGGATTGATGGTATAAAAACACCGAGTTCAAGAAATGCCGTCACCGGTTTTTTTTGCTCAGGGCCTCCACTGAACCCCGCTAACCGGCTTCTTCCATATCAGTGGAGGCTTTTTTTTATATGAAATAGAAAATTAAATCAATATATACTGATAAATCAGCGGAAATGGAATGTGTATCCGGAAGGGATTGCGCCGATTTCGGATAGGATGTTTTTTCAGAGGATGTCGGTGGTTACCATACCGAAAACGATCCGGAATGGACTGTCAGGCTGGGCCATGAAAATCCGATTACAGTTGTTTGCCGGGTTACGAAAGTATGCGCCGGAGCATTCCGGCGCTTTTTTTATGGAGATGTCGCCGGATGTCTCCCGGAATGATCTGATCCGGTTGCTGCAGATTCCGGAGGAAGAGGAGATTGTGGTACTGATCAACGGCCGGTTCGCAAAAGAGGGGCACCGGTTGCAGGACGGAGATTCCGTTGCGATATTTCCTCCGATGACCGGAGGGTAGAATCCGATTTCGGGAGAAGGAAAAATTTTTTTTGCGAGGCTCCCCGGCCGGTCGGATGGCGTGGCCGCGGGGAAGAGGAACAGGAACATTATCGATTGTGGAGGAATGGAATGCATTCTGTGTTTATGGAAGGAAATGAGGCCATCGCCTGGGGGGCGAAGGCTTCGGGGTGCCGCTTTTTTGCCGGATACCCCATTACTCCCGCAACGACGATCTATCAGACAATGATTAATATTCTGCCGTCGGATGGCGGGATCGTCATGCAGGGGGAGGATGAAATCGCATCGATCGGGTTTTGCCTGGGGGCATCCATGGCCGGGTTGAAAGCCATGACCGCGACATCCGGCCCGGGGATCAGTCTATACAGCGAGCAAATATCCTTTGCCATCGGCAGCGAAATTCCCCTGGTCATCGTCGATGTACAGCGGCTGGGACCGTCGACCGGGTCCGCGACCCGTGGGGCGGACGGGGATATCCAGTTTTTGCGATGGGGAAACAGCGGCGGATTGCCGGTTGTCGTTCTGGCGCCGGAGGATGTTCGAGATTGTTATACCTTGACCCAAAAAGCGTTCAATCTGGCGGAACGCTTCCGATGTCCGGTGTTTGTCGCTTCCAACAAGGAAATCGGCATGACCCGGGAAAACCTGGATCTGGATGCGTTGGAGCCGGTTCCATCGATCGATCGGACGTATGCCGGCGACCGGCCGGACTATATACCGTTTTATGCCGATTCCCCGGCTGGAGTTCCCCCTTTTCTGCCGATTGGAGGGGATATTCCCGTTCGGCAGACTTCGTCGACCCATGGGCCTGACGGGTATATTACTACCGATCCTGTTGTCATTTCCCGGATGCAGGAAAGATTACGTGACAAGCTCGAATCCGAAATCGATTCGTATAGCTATTATGACGCCGTCGTTGAACCGGATGCCGATACCTGGATATTGACCTACGGCGTCTCCGCGCGTGCCGCCTGGGCCTGTCAGAGGCAACTGAAGGCCGACGGAAAAAGCGTTTCCCTATTGGTGTTGAAAACCTTGTGGCCGGTTCCCGAGGAATTGATCCGACGGATTGTCGGATCGGCTTCCCGTGTCGTGACCGTGGAAATGAACCTGGGGCAATATGTGCATGAAATCCGACGGATTCTACCGGACAGGAAAGTTCTGTTCGTTGGGCAGATGGATGGACGTATGATATCCCCGAAACAGATCCAGGAGGCCATAATTCATGACTAGCTTGCTCAACACAGGCAGACCGCCGGTTTTCTGTCCGGGATGCGCCCATGAACGGATTACCATGGCGCTTGACAAAACCTTTCAAAACATGGGTGTTCCAGGCCATGAGGTTGCCTTGGTCAGCGATATTGGATGCTCGGGATTGTTTGACACTTTTTTCAACACCCATGCGTTCCATGGGCTGCATGGACGGGCCTTGACCTATGCAGCCGGAATCAAAATGGCACAGCCCCATCTCCATGTCATCGTTACCATGGGAGATGGAGGGCTGGGGATCGGCGGAGCGCATCTGTTGGCTGCCTGCCGGCGAAACCTGAACATGACGTTGCTGATTTTGAACAATTTCAATTTCGGTATGACCGGGGGGCAGTTTTCCGCTACCACTCCTCCAAGCGCCTCCGTGGGTTCCGGTTTCCTGAATCAACTGGAACAGCCGCTGGATGCCTGCCAGGTTGCTTCTGCGGCTGGAGCCGCTTTCGTCGTTCGCTGTTCGGCATATCAAAAAAATCTGCCGGAAGTAATGGAAGAAGCAATTCGTTATGACGGGTTTTCCATTATTGACATGTGGGGCGTGTGTCCGGGACGTTATACTCGAAAAAACAAGATTACCCCGGCCAGCATCGAAGAGTCCCTCTCCGCACTTCCTCCTATGAAGGGCGTGGTGGAATTGAACGTCCGAAAGGAATACGGCGCCCATTACCGGGAAATTGCTTCCGGAACCAGGGTTCCACGTCCGCCCAAAGGTGTGGAAGTTCATTGTCAGCCACTTTTTGCCGGTCGGAAGGAGGTTATCCTGTTGGGAAGTGCGGGACAGCGGGTGATCACAGCGGGGGAAATCCTCTGTCTGGCAGGGATGAGCTCCGGTTTGAACGCCACGCAGAAAAACGAATACAATATTACGGTACTTAGAGGCCCGTCCATTGCGGATCTTGTTCTGTCTACCGACGAAATCGGATACACCGGCATCGAAAATCCATCGGTTGTTCTCGCCATTGCCTAGGAAGGGGTCGACCGGAGAAAAGCTCTGTTCTCCAAACTGGGACCGGACTCCCTCGTCCTGGCCGTCAAGGGAGTTTCTGTTCCGGAATGCCGGGCCCAGGTTCGGGAAA
>CAZTKB010000175.1:0-7413 GCA_964614125.1 uncultured Desulfobacterales bacterium
TGGACCCGTCCGATCAACCGAGTGCGCGTGTCTGAGTTTTTCTCCAAGGGAAAAGCGGGATGGGCCACCCCCGTGACGGCGGGCTGAATTTTCTGTTTGCCAACCGGTCGGCCTGTTCCACCAGCGAGTGCCGCATCCAAGTTCTTTCTCAATCTGAAGCTGCCCCGACAATTGAAAATCAATCGTCTTTATTGTATGACACAATCTACCACAAACCCATGCCGCACCCAAAGGACATTTCGGATCCAACACATTTCACGAGAATACTGAAATATGAAGACCGACGAAATTCCATTGACAGAGCTTTCCGGTCAGATTGAGCGGATCACCTTCACCAATGAAGAAAACGGGTTCACCATCGCACGGGTAAAGGTCTGGGGACATCGGGAACTGGTAACCGTGGTCGGTAATTTCACCTTACCGGCACCCGGCGAAACAGTTCGGATGCAAGGTCAGTGGACCACCCATCCCCGATTCGGTGAACAGTTTCAGATGGTCTCGTATCAGAGCCGGGTTCCAGCCACGGTTGCGGGAATCCGGAAATATCTGGGATCCGGACTCATCCGGGGGATCGGTCCGAAAATGGCCGAAAGGATTGTGAAACAATTCGGAAAGAACACGCTGGACATTATCGACCAGCATCCGGAAAAACTGATACAGGTGGAAGGTATCGGACAGTATCGGATCGCCATGATTCAACAGGCCTGGGACGAACAGAAGGAAATCCGGGAAGTCATGGTGTTTCTCCAGTCTCACGGTGTCACCCCAGCCTACGCTGCCAAAATTTTCAAACATTACGGCAAAGATTCCATTCCCGTCGTCCGGGAAAATCCCTACCGCCTCGCGATGGATATCTTTGGGATCGGGTTTATCACCGCGGACCGAATCGCCGAAAAACTGGGTGTTCCCCGCGATTCGGAACTCCGCGCCCAGGCCGGGGTTATTTATGTGCTTCACCACCTGTCGGATGATGGCCATGTGTATTACCCCAAACCGCTTCTCATCGAGGAATGTGAAAAAATTCTGGAGATTCCGTCCGACATCATCCACAACGCGATCAATTCACTGACCGACCAACGGCAATTGGTCCTGGAAGACCCTGATCCTTTTGAAGATGAAAACCAGCCCTCCGATACAGCCGTGTATCTGAAAAAATTTTTCATTTCCGAAACCCATACCGCCGCCCGACTGAAAAGACTGACCCTGGCTCCGTCCCTTCTCCGCAAAATTGACCGGCAAAAAGCCATCGAATGGGTACAGAGCAAACTATCCATCCAGCTGGCCAGAAGACAGGCGGAGGCAGTCTGCCAGGCTCTGGAAAGCAAAGCCATGGTAATCACCGGAGGGCCTGGAACCGGGAAAACCACTATTATCAAATCACTTCTGGAAATTTTTTCCCGCCTGCGCCTGCGCACTCTTCTGGCAGCCCCGACCGGCAGAGCGGCCAAACGCATGAGCGAAGCCACCGGACATCCGGCGTCCACGATTCATCGCCTGCTGGCCTACAGCATCCAGTCAGGTGGTTTTCAAAAAAACGAGGAACACCCTCTGGAATGCGACCTGTTGATCCTGGATGAAACGTCTATGATCGACATCATTCTGATGCATCACCTGCTGAAAGCGGTTCCTGTATCCTCCCGCCTGATTCTGGTGGGAGATATCCATCAGCTTCCTTCCGTCGGCGCGGGAAACGTCCTGTCCGACATCATCGGTTCCGGATTGATTCCGGTGGTTGAATTGAACGAGATCTTCCGCCAGGCTCAGGGCAGTCGCATCATTGTCAATGCCCATCAGATATGCTCCGGCATGATACCGAATCTCAACGAACAACCGCCGGACTCGGACTTTTTTTTTGTGAAACGGGACGATCCGGAAGAAGCCGCGGACCTGATCCGAAATCTGGTACAGGAAAGAATTCCCCGGCGTTTCGGTCTGGATCCGATGACGGACATCCAGGTTCTGTCACCCATGAATCGGGGAATCGCGGGAGTGGAAAACCTGAATCGCACTCTTCAGGATGCGTTGAACCCGGGGGTCGATCAGTTGGTACGAGGCGACCGGAGCTTTCGGGTACGCGATAAGGTTATGCAGATCCGCAACAACTATGACAAGGATGTATTCAACGGAGACATCGGACAAATCACCGCAATGGATCCGGAAAGCCGGGAAATACGAGTGGATTTCGACGGCCGGGAAGTCACCTATGAATTGTCCGATCTGGATGAACTGGTTCCGGCCTATGCCGTATCCATTCACAAATCACAGGGCTCGGAATATCCGGCAGTTGTGATCTCCCTGTTGGCCCAGCATTATATCATGCTGCAGCGGAATCTCCTGTACACCGGGATCACCCGGGGAAAACGCCTGGTAATCGTCGTCGGATCCAAACGGGCGATGTCAATCGCCATCCGCAACAACAAAATTCAACGCCGGTTCACTCGCCTGCGGGAACGCCTCAGCCGGATGAAATCCGACCATTCATCGAACAAACTCACAAATTTGTAAGATACACCAGCAAATCGAAGTATCGTTCATTGTATAAATTTAATACACATTCTTGGTTTTCTCCTTGAAACTGTCTCTTCTTTGATGTACATGGGCAGAACGTCTGGAATTTCAGAAAAGGGAAAGATCAATGAATGCGGCAAGAAAGTTGTGTCAATGGATCGATGCCCTCAACCGCGGGGTCGGCTGGGTGGTATCATGGGCGGCGTTTGTGGTGGTACTGGTGGTTTTCACTGATGTGGTCATGCGGTATGCCTTCAACATGTCCTACGTGTTCGTGCAGGAAATGGAATGGCATCTTTTTTCCTTCATTTTTCTGATGGGTGCCGGCTACACCCTATACAAGGAAGGGCATGTCCGGGTCGATCTAATCTACCAGAGGATCGGGCCCAAAGCCAAAGCATGGATCAATTTTGTCGGAGTTCTGCTGTTTTTAATCCCCGGATGCTACCTGGTCATCAGCACCTCCTTTAAGTTCGCGCACACCTCCTGGATGACCCTGGAAGGCTCTCCGGATCCCGGAGGCATCCCCTACCGGTTTATCATTAAATCCGCCATTCCCGTCGGTTACTGCCTGATTCTCCTGCAGGGAATCGCCCTGGGTATCCGGAGTTTTTTCACCATCATTGGAAAAGACCTGGAACAGGAAGAGGTGAACTGATGGAATACCTGGCAGGATGGATGTTTTTGGCCATGTCGATCCTGATCATGGTCGGATTTCCGGTAACCTTCACGTTATTGGGCGTATCACTGACTTTCGGTCTGATCGGATTCGGATGGAGTTTTTTCAACCTGCTGCCGCTTCGGATCTGGGGTGTCATGAACAATATCACCCTCCTGGCAGTCCCGTTGTTCGTCTTCATGGGAGTCATGCTGGAACGATCCGGCCTGGCGGAAGAACTGCTGGATACCATGGGGCTGGTCTTCGGCAAGGTTCGCGGAGGTCTGGCGGTATCTGTCGTCGTGGTCGGCGCCCTTCTGGGAGCATCCACCGGAATCGTAGGCGCCACGGTCGTCACCATGGGCCTGATCGCCGTTCCCACGATGATGAAGCGGGGTTATCAAAAAGAATTGGCAACCGGAACGGTGGCTGCCTCCGGAACTTTAGGTCAAATCATTCCGCCCAGCATCATCCTGGTGCTTCTGGGCGACATTGTGGGTGTGCCGGTGGGTGATCTTTTTATGGGTGCGGTATTTCCCGGCCTGGTTCTGGTAGGTCTGTACATCACCTATATCCTCATCTCCTGCATCATCAAGCCGGAGTGGGCTCCGCTGATTCCCCAGGCGGAACTGGACGCCATCAAATCCCGCCAGATGATGATCCGAATCGCCAAATCCCTGTTTCCTCCCTTGTTCCTGATGATCGCGGTGCTGGGGTCCATGTTCGCCGGGGTGGCCTCCCCAACAGAAGCGGCGGCTGTCGGTGCGGTCGGAGCCATCGTGTTGACGCTGGCGAACCGGAAATTCAATTACCGGATTCTGAGGGAGGTATCCTACACCACGATGCAGTTGACCAGCATGGTTTTTATCATCCTGGTCGGCGCGGCGGCTTTCGGCCTGGTATTTCGCGGTACCGGCGGAGACACGCTGGTGAGGGAATTTCTCGGGGGGATGGCGCACACCCACGGCAAATGGTTCGTATTCGCCTTGGTCATGCTGGTGATCTTTATCGTGGGCTTTTTTCTGGATTTCATCGAAATCGTGTTCATCCATGTCCCGGTGCTGGCACCCATCATGATCGAATTCGGTCTCGATCCGCTGTGGTTCTGTGTTCTGTTGGCCGTCAACCTCCAGACATCGTTTCTGACACCGCCCTTCGGCTTTTCCCTGTTCTATCTGAAGGCCGTAACCCCTCCGGAAATTCAAACCGGGCATATCTACCGGGGGATCATCCCTTTTGTCATCCTTCAAATGATCGGGCTGGCTATCGTCACCGCGTTTCCGATTCTGGCGACCTGGCTGCCCCACATCGTGTTCGCGAATTAGGCATCTGGATTCACCAAACCCTACGATCTGGAAAGGAGATGTGACCATGGAACGAAGAGAATTTCTGAAAACATCCGGAATGGCGGCGGCGGCGGTGGCCGCCTCGGCCATCGCGGCACCCGCTGTGTTATCTGCGGACAAAACCTATACCTGGAAAATGGTGACGACCTGGCCTCCGAATATGCCGGTCCTGCAGACCGGTGCCGAACGCTTTGCCAAACGCGTCGAGGAAGCCAGCAGCGGGCGGATCAAAATCCAGGTCTTTGCCGGAGGTGAATTGGTCCCCGCACTGGGCGTGTTTGATGCGGTTTCCGACGGAACGGTGGAAGTCGGCTCCGGTGCCGCTTACTATTGGGCCGGCAAGGTTCCGGCGGGTCAGTGGTTTTCCTCCGTCCCCTTCGGCCTGAACTCCCAGGGAATCAACGCCTGGTTTTACAGCGGCGGAGGGTTGAAGCTGTGGGAAGAAGTGTATGCACCCTTCAACGTCGTACCCCGGCCCCAGGGCAACACCGGTGTCCAGATGGGCGGCTGGTTTCGAAAAGAGATGAAAACCATCGATGATTTCAAGGGGCTTAAAATGCGGATCCCCGGACTCGGTGGAAAGGTCATTGCCAAAGCCGGCGGAGCCGTCACCCTGATGGCGGCCGGAGAAATTTTCACCTCCCTGGAACGAGGCGTCATCGATGCCACCGAATGGGTCGGCCCCCTGCACGACCTGCGGATGGGATTTTATAAGGCTGCCAAATACTACTATTATCCGGGATGGCATGAGCCAGGCACCTGCCTGGAGGTGATTTTCAACAAAAAAGTCTACGATTCCCTGCCCAAGGATCTCCAGGTGATTCTGGATGCCGTGGCCATGGAAACCAACCTGTGGAGCCTGTGCGAATTCGAATCGGGCAACGGGGCCGCGCTGGAGGAACTGATCACCGTGCATAAAGTCAACCTGATGCAGTTTCCGGCTGACATGATGGACGCTCTGCGGAAAATGGCCATGGAAGTGCTGGAAGAAGAAGCGGCTAAAGACCCGATGTCCAAAAAGGTTCACGAATCCTTCAAAAAATTCAAAAAACAGGTCGGGATCTGGGGAACGGTCGCCGATAACGCTTATTTCGATGTCATCGCGGAAAAATATTCCCTGAAAAGTTGACCGTCGATTTCGTTTATGAAAACTCCCTGACATGGATTCCCGGAAACGAATGCCTTTTCCGGCGGATTACGCTTGACTCACCATTTCAATTGGTATATGGACGGTTTCGAACATCGGCGTAATTGCTTCGATATTCAATGGCGGGTCTCTCCGCCAAACTATTCAATACATGAAAGGAGGCTTATTCGATGGCTTTTAATCCGGTAGTTGACGAAGACAAATGCGAAGGCTGCGAAGAGTGCGTAGATGTATGTCCGGTCGAAGTATTTGAAATGGTAGACGGAAAATCCAGCCCAGTCAATGCGGAAGAATGTCTGGGATGTGAAAGCTGTGTGGAAGTCTGTGAAGCAGGCGCCATTACTGTTGAAGAGACCTGATTCATCGACCAGATCTGACTGCTCTCCGGTATCGGGATACCCTCCCGATCCGGAGACTTCTTCCCGCTATGGTCTGGTTGTCACTACCCCACTGGGCAGCGCTGCCGTACTATTTGGAATTTCCCCTTTTCGATACCTTCGGATCCTTCTCCCCAAAGAATCATTTCCCGACAATACCATCATGATTCCGGAAATGGATTGCCCCCCCCAGGCATGTCGTATGGGCGTATTTCTGCAGAATTTTTTTTCCGGACACCTCCCGGAAGACCCGGCATCCTTCTGGAACCTGATGGACTTCACGGGCATGACCGATCTGCAGATCCAGGTATACCGGGTAGTAGCCGGAATTCCCTATGGTCAAGTGGCTACCTACCGGGATATCGCTGTCCGTATCGGCAGACCCGCCGCCGCCCGTTTCATCGGAAACACCATGGCCCGGAATCCGTTTCCCGTGATCATTCCCTGCCACCGGGTGATTCGGACCGATGGCACGCCGGGAGGTTTCGGAGGCGGCATCGACCTGAAACTCCGAATGCTGGCCATAGAAAAACAAGGCTGCGGCGGCTAACATTTCCGGTTGACCCGGAGACATCCCCGGTCCGCCGGTAATCTGCCTTGGTCAGGACTTTACTTTGGGCAGACGAACCACGGTCACCGGAATTTGGGATCGCCGGACCACCCGCATGGCGGTGCTGCCCATCATCGCCCCGGCCAGCACGCCGTGACCATGGGTCCCCATGACGATCAGATCATACGGGACCGCTTTGGATTCCGCAATGATTTCCTCCACCGGGTGTCCGAAAACCACTTTGACATCCCCAACGGTAAACGGGCAAGAGAGATGCTGGGAATCCATGTCTTTGCAGACCGCCTCCAGTTTCTTCCGAATGGAGTCCACGATCTCCTCTTTCTTGGTGCGCTGCAATTCATCCCACCTTTCTTCCCCAAGCAGGTCCACCATCTGGAAATTCATTTGCGGAGACAGTTCCTCGATGACGTGAAACACGGTAATTTCGGCACCAAAGCGGTTGGAGAATTCGGCCGCATAGTGGAAGGCATGCCGCGCGTTCTCGGAGAGGTCTGTCGCATACAGAATTTTCTTGATTTGCGGGATCATATTCAGGCTCCTTTCGATGTGATGTTGCTGTTGCAGAATAACCGAGGTCTCCCTTTGTTTACCCCAATTCGACGTACTTGGCAACTGTTACCGCATCAGACCCTGGGCTCCGTCAAAGTCTAGCTTCCCCTGCGGGTGCAGTTCGTGCCCGGTTTCCGGTTGGACGGAAGGATCGGTCGCCCCGGGACGGCGGGCTGAACATCCGCATTGCCGAATCGGGGGTGACCTGACCCGCTTTTACTCCCCCCCACCCTGACCCTCCCCCACCAGTGGGGAGG
>CAZTKB010000176.1:0-7401 GCA_964614125.1 uncultured Desulfobacterales bacterium
CGTGAAATCCCGGCCGCTGCGGGTGGTCACCAGGCGCGGGGAGGCGGGATCCCCAACCAGGCGCAGGGATTCGCGGGGAATGGGCATGCCGCATTCCACCTCCGGGCATACCGGGACATAGTCCACGAAAAGGCCCAGTGTCCGGGTCAGAAAGCCGTCGTGTTTGTGCCCGCCGTCGTATCGGACATTCTGTCCGAGCAGGCAGGTGCTGATACCCAGTTTGATCTTGGATGGGCCGTTTTCCATGGATTCGTCCTTTCTTCGGGTCCGGGGGCGGGTCGGGCGACAGCCGGTTTTGCCCGATCCGTTTTCCATTCCGCGGCACCGGTCACCGAATCGCTGCGTGATATTCCTGCAGGGACCGGACCTGGGGCTTTCCCTCCCGGCGGGCCGCAATCCCCTTGGCGGCCGCGATGGCCGCTGCTGTCGTGGTGATGTAGGGAACCTTGTACTTGATAGCCGACTTCCGGATATACCCGCTGTCTTCCGCTCCTCGCCGCCCGGTCGGGGTGTTGACGATCAATTGGATCTCCCGGTTTTTCAGCCCGTCCACGATATCCGGGCGGCCGTATCCCAGCTTCCGCACTTCCGCCGAGTCGATGCCGTTGCGTTGAAAGAATTCATGGGTTCCACGAGTGGCGAGCAGTGTGAATCCCAGATCCCGGAACAGGCGGGCCGGTTCCAGGGCCGCGCTTTTGTCGTTTTCCGCAATCGTGAACAGGACGGCTCCCTCCAGCGGAAGAGCGGTCTGGGTGGCTTCCTGGGCCTTGAAGAACGCGCGCCCGAAATTCCGGGAAAGTCCCATCACTTCTCCGGTGGACCGCATTTCCGGCCCCAGCAGGGGATCCACTTCCGGGAACATGTTGAAGGGGAACACGGCTTCCTTGACTCCGAAATGCGGAATCTCGGCAGGTTGCAGCGCCAGGTCGGACAGGCGTTTCCCCAGCATGACTTCCGTGGCGATTCGTGCCATCGACAGGTTGCACACCTTGGACACGATGGGCACGGTCCGGGAGGCGCGCGGGTTGGCTTCCAGAACGTACACGGTGTTGTTGAAAATGGCGTACTGAATGTTCATCAGCCCGACGACATGCAACTCCGAAGCGATTTTTCGGGTGTATTCCCGGATGGTCTCCACGTGTTTGAGCGGGATTCCGATGGTGGGGATCACGCAGGCCGAGTCGCCGGAGTGAATTCCGGCCAACTCGATATGTTCCATGACGGCGGGAACGAACGCGTCTTCTCCATCGGCGATCGCGTCGGCTTCGGCCTCGATGGCGTTGCTCAGGAAACGGTCGATCAGAATCGGGCGTTCCGGGGATACTTCCACCGCATGTTTCATGTAGTGGCAGAGCATCTCCTCATCGTGCACGATTTCCATGGCCCGGCCTCCGAGCACGTAGGATGGCCGGACGATAACCGGATATCCGATGCCTCTGGCGATCTCGAGGGCCTGTTCTTCGGTATGGGCCATCCCGGATTCCGGCTGGGGGATCGCCATTTTCCGGGTGACCTGATAGAAACGATCGCGATCCTCGGCCAGGTCGATGGTTTCCGGTGTGGTGCCCAGGATTGGAACACCGGCTTCGGCCAGTTCCCGGGCGATATTGAGTGGAGTCTGGCCTCCGAACTGAACGATGACCCCTTCCGGTTTTTCCTTTTCGTAAATACTGAGCACGTCTTCGACGGTCAACGGCTCGAAATACAGCTTGTCGGACGTATCGTAATCCGTGGAAACGGTCTCCGGGTTGCAGTTGACCATGATGGATTCAAAACCCGCATCCCGGATCGCGAAGGCGGCATGGACGCAGCAGTAGTCGAACTCGATTCCCTGCCCGATCCGGTTGGGGCCGCCTCCCAGAACCATGATCTTTCTCCGGTCGCTGACTTCGACACGATCCCCCGCGTTGTAGGTGGAATAATAATAGGCCGCGTTTTCCACCCCGCTGACCGGAACCGCGTCCCATGCCTCGACAACCCCGATGGCTTTGCGCTGTTCCCGGACACGTGTTTCCGGGATTTCCAGGATCCAGGCCAGATATTTGTCACTGAATCCATCCCGTTTGGCCTGGACCAGCAGGTCATCCGGAAGCGGTTTGCCTCGAAATTCCAGAACCCGGTTTTCCAGTTCCACCAGTTCTTTCATCTGTTCCAAAAACCAGGGCTTGATATGGGTTTTTTCATACAGCGCCTGAATATCCGCGCCTTTCCGGATGGCTTCGTAGAGGATGAACTGCCGTTCGCTGGTGGCGGTTCCCAACAGGGCCATCAGCGCATCCAGGGGCTGATCGTGGAAATCCCGGGCAAAACCCAGTCCATAGCGGCCGTTTTCCAGCGACCGGATCGCTTTTTGAAATGCCTCCTTGTAGGTTTTTCCGATACTCATCACTTCCCCCACGGCCCGCATTTGGGTTCCGAGCCGGTCTTCCACGCCGGGGAATTTTTCAAAAGCCCACCGGGGAAATTTCACTACCACATAGTCACCGGAGGGAGTGTATTTTTCCAGGGTTCCGTCCCGCCAGTAGGGAATCTCGTCCAGGGTCAGGCCGCCGGCCAGCAGGGAAGAGACCTGGGCGATGGGAAAACCCGTGGCCTTGGATGCCAGGGCCGAGGAGCGGGATGTCCGGGGATTGATTTCGATGACCACCACGCGACCGGTTTTCGGATCATGCGCGAATTGCACGTTGGTTCCGCCGATTACCTCGATGGCTTCGACGATCCGGTAGGAATAGTCCTGCAGCCGTTCTTGGAGTTCGGGAGAAATCGTCAGCATCGGTGCCGTGCAATAGCTGTCTCCGGTATGCACCCCCATGGCATCCACGTTTTCGATAAAGCAGACCGTGATCATCTGGTTTTTCGCATCCCGGACCACTTCCAGTTCCAGTTCTTCCCATCCCAGAACCGACTCTTCCACCAGGATCTGATGGACACGGCTGGCGGCCAGCCCCCGGGCCGCCACAACCTGGAGTTCCTCGATGTTGTATACCAGTCCGCCCCCGGTTCCCCCCATGGTATAAGCCGGCCGGATGACGACCGGATATCCCAGTTCCTCCGCCGTTTTCTCCGCGTCTTCCACTGTATTGACCGTTCGGCTTTTCGGCATGTCGATTCCCAGCCGTTCCATGGTTTCCTTGAACGCAGTCCGGTCTTCCCCGCGTTCGATGGCATCGATGTTGACACCGATGATGCGGACTCCGTATTGGTCCAAAACGCCCGCCGCATGCAATTCGGACGACAGGTTCAGCCCGGTTTGCCCGCCCAGGTTGGGCAGCAGGGCGTCGGGCCGCTCCTTGGCGATGATCTCGGTGAGGGATGGTACGGTCAGCGGTTCGATATAGGTGACATCCGCCATCCCGGGGTCGGTCATGATGGTCGCCGGGTTGGAATTTACCAGGACGATCTCATAGCCCAGAGACCGGAGGGCCTTGCAGGCCTGGGTCCCGGAATAATCGAATTCGCAGGCCTGGCCGATAATGATGGGTCCTGAACCGATGATAAGCACTTTGTGGATATCCTGACGTCTGGGCATAATCTATCTCCGTGTAATGATGAAAAATGGTTTCTGTCATGCCGTAAAACCGGTGCATCGGAACGGCTTTTTGTTTTTTTTGCGGCCGTTTATCCCGAATTCCGATGAAAATCAAGGGAAAAAGACGAACGGTTTCGGGGGATTTTCACGACAAACCGGGTTCTTTCGTTGACCACGGAGGTGACCGTAATGGTTCCCTGATGTTTTTTGACGATTTTGTCCGTGATGTACAACCCCAGACCGGTTCCCTTGCGGCCCTTCGACGAATAGAAGATGTTGAAAATGGCGCGGACCTGTTCCGGGTCCATTCCCCTGCCGTTGTCCGAAATTTCGAAAATGACTTCCTTTTCCCGGGAGACGACCTTGAACTCGATGGAGTGGGGGATGGGACGGGGATCTTCCAGACAGGCGTCCAGTGAATTTTCCAGGATGTTGGATAATGCCGTCTGCAGCAGGCTGACATCGACGTCAAATTCTCCGGCGCACAGACTGAAGTCACATTGGAAAGAGATATTCGCGCTCCGGATCCGGTTGTCCACCACCGACATGACATCTCCGGCGAATTTCAGAACATCCACGGTCATGGTTTCGAATTCCCGCTCCTTGGTCGAGAAAAGAACATCCAGAACCAGTTTGCGGATCCGGTCGATCATCATGCGGGTGACTTCCAGCCCTTCCTCGATCCGGCCCGACTGGTTCCGGTAAAACCCCATGTCGATCAGGTACAGGCCGGCGTCAAGGCCGGTGAGACATCCCTTGATGTCATGACAGACCGTGCTGAACAACAGCCCCAGGGAGGCCAGATTGTCCTTGATCTGGCGGAGTTCGGTGACATCCGTGAAAATGACCAGGATCTGGACCAGCTTGCCCGAAAGAGTGGTGATGGGAGCGGTCCATGCCATCATTGTGTAGAGGCGGTTATCCGGACCGATCAGGCGCATTTCACCCTGATGGGTTTTTCCGTCCCGCATGGTCATCGAAACAGGATCCCGGTGCGGGGGAAACTGGTTGGGACGGAACAGGTCAAAGAATTTCCGGCCCACTTGATCCCCGAACTGATCTTTGAATTTTCGGTTGGCCGCCGTCAGATGGCACCGTCGATCCAGCACGGCCAGATAGGAGGGAACGGAGTCAAACAGCACTTCGTATCGTTGCTGGGTGGTCCGGATCTGCTGGGCCAGTTGGTCGATTTCCTGAGTTCCGGCAAAAATCTCCAGAACCAGGGCCACTTCTCCCTGGTCGTCGTAAATCGGGGCGGTGTGAACCAATACCGGCACCCTGGCCCCGCTTTTGTAGCGCACCAACGCGCGGGTGGTCATGACTTCGCTGCTCCGGACCGTCCGCCCCACCGGGCAGGCCGTCCGGGTAGCCCGTTTACCGCTGTAGATTCCCCAACTGCTGCGATAAAGCCGGTTTCCCAGGTACTTCAGGTAGGTCGCGTTGGCGGATAGGACCCGGCAATCCGGGCTATGGACCGAGACGAAATAGGGCAGCTCGTTGAAATACCGGATCCCGCCCTGTACGCCTTCCGCCACCTTTCCGATGAAAGCGGACATTTTTTCCACGATCTGCCGGACGGCCAGAAACCGTTCGTTTTCCACCTCCCGGGCCACGTTGTCACAGGTTCGAACGTCCCGGTCTCGGCTGCAGGTGGATCGGAGCTCCTTCAGTAACAGGGTGGTGCGAAGAGATCGGTTCAGAGAGATTTCCAGAACCAGTTCGGTCGGAGGGTCCGGGAGAAATTCCTCGGCCGCGTGTTTGAGGTTCGCCATGACGGACATCAGATGCTCCGGGGATGCCAGGACCATGATCTGCGTGTCCGCGTGGGCCGCGCGGATGTCTGCGGCCAGGGTCTGCCCTTCGGGGGTATCGGCCGAAACCAGTACGATCGGAGGATGATGCGCCGTCATCATCTCCAGCCCCTGGTCAAGCGGTGCCCATATCGGACGATGTCCCCATTTTTGAATCCAGGAGATCACGTCTCCCGGATGGTTGTGAATGATCAGTACAGGAGTCTTGTGCATGATGGCAATCGGGGGCCGGGTTACATTTTTCCGGATCGGAAAATGGAAAGAAAAAGCCAGATACCGAGGATCGTGGCGATCACATATCCGGTGAGACCCAGTACACCCGTGGCGGTCAGGGTGTGTTTTCCCCAGATATCCACTGTAAATTCAAATACTTTCTGGGATGAATTCAAAACCAGTGACCCTGCGATGGTGGACGCCGCTACGATCAAACCCACCGTCAGCCGGTTGGTTCCTTTTTCCAGGCGGTCGTCGAGGTTTTCGAACCCGGAATGCCGGATTTCAATCCGTTGTTTTCCCTCGGACAACTGCTGCAACAGCGCATGGAACCACCGGGGAATCTCCCGGACATGAGTATAGAGATCCCGGAGATCCTTTCCGATTGTTTTGGAAATGGCATGTGCGTCATACCCTTTTCGGATCAGCTTTCGGGCGAAGGGACGCGCCTGTTCCAGAAGGCTTGCCGTGCTGCCCAGGATTTTCCCCAGGGATTCCGTCTGAATGAAGGTCTTCAGGATCAGGAGGATATTTCGGGGCAGCCGGATATGCCAGGTCAGAACCAGTTTCATGATCTGATCATAGACATCCTTGGCCCAGATGGTTTTCAGGTTCCGCCCGTAAAAGGGTTCGCAGGCGTCTTTCAGATCGTCCCGGAATTCCCGGTTCCCTGCCAGTTCGGACGTGAGTATCCCGGCTCCAAGAAGGGCTTCGATGACCTGGTCGTAGTCATGCTCGGCAAAACCCAGAAACAGTTCCGCGACTTGCCGCATCATGGAATCGTCCAGGTATCCGATGATGCCGAAATCGACCAGGCCAACCCGGCCGTCGGCCGTGACGATCGTGTTTCCGGGATGGGGGTCGGCATGAAAGAAACCGAATTCCATCAACTGGCGGGAAAAGGATCTCAGGCCGATCAGCGCGATATCTTCCGGGTCGATACCCATGGAACGGATCGCATCCACCTGGTCCATCTTGACGCCCGGAACGTATTCCATCACCAGAACCGATCGGCTGGTGTGATCCCAATATACCCGGGGAATAAGAATTTCATCAATCTTTCGGAAATGATGGGCAAACCGTTCCATGTTCCCGGCTTCGATGTACATGTCCAGTTCTTTGAAAATGGTCCGTTCAAACTCGCGGACGATGTTCACGGCCCCGATCAGACGTCCGGCCTCCAAAACGGTTTCGAAATGTCCGGCCAAAGAAAACATCAGACGGATGTCGCGTTGGATTTTTTTTCGGATACCCGGCCGGACTACTTTGACGGCCACCTCTTCTCCGGTGAGCAGGACCGCGTGGTGGACCTGGGCGACTGAGGCCGCGGCGAGGGCTTGATGGTCGATGGTCCGGAATATCCGGTCGATCGGATGATGCAGTTCCTGCACGATGATCTGCTGAATCCGGTCGAACGGGACGGCGGGGACCTGGTCCTGGAGCCGGGTCAGTTCTTCAATATAGGCAGGGGGAAGAATGTCGGCCCGCGTGCTCATCAACTGCCCGAGTTTGACGAAGGAGGGCCCCAACTCTTCCAATGCCATGCGCAGGTGGCGGGGGGCGATCGTGCCGGCCTGGATTGCCCAGGTTTCTTCGGCTTCCGGGGAAGGGGATCTGCCGGTGATTTTTTCGAACAGCCCGGCCATGCCGTGTCTGGCCAGAACGGCGGTAATGGAGGCCAGGCGGCCGGCCCCTTGCATCAGGTGTGTGCCGGTGGAAATTTTCATCGATACAGACTCCAGGCCCGAAGGGCGGTTCTTTTTTTTTTTTGGATACTGTGTTAGAAAAACAGAATCAATAATTATGCACATTTTTGTCAAAGTACTACAGTTCCTTGGGGTTTTCCTG
>CAZTKB010000177.1:0-7367 GCA_964614125.1 uncultured Desulfobacterales bacterium
GAACCCACTGACCAGAGGTGGCGGATGCATTACAATCCCATTTTTTCCGGGGGACGCCTTTCCGGTACATATTGGTGGGGGATTTTCCCTTCGTTCCAGTCAGTCGACACGTAGAGATTACAGTAGCAGCTTCCGTATTCCGCGACATCCTCCGTACGGTATACGCAAGGGCAAATAATATCCCGGTCCTTTTCCTTATCCCCGCTTGCCAGCCGGCAGGGGCATACCATATAGCCGTAGCGTTTCTTGTTTGTCAGCAAGGCTGCCAGAAGGTCATCCACCCATTTTCGATCCCCGGCGAAGTAATATCCCTTGGGTTCCTGCGCTTTTCGCAGCATGTCATAAAGCTGTTGCACGTCCATCAGATTCCCAGGGCCTCCTTGATTTCGTTTTCTTTATACCCCACAATCACCTTGTCTCCGATGATAATGGTCGGAAAGGAACATTTCGGATTGAACTTTTTCACATCCTCCAGGATCGCGGTCCGTTCCTCCCCTTCCAGGAGATCCACATCGACAAAGTCATACTGTACCGTGCAGTCGGCCAACAATTTTTTGGTGGAGCGGCAATGGCTGCAGGTGCTTAACGAAAAAATTTTGACTGGTGGTTGCATGCTACGTTCCTTTTTGAAGGGTTAACAGAATTTCGGTCGATAACAGAAAGGTTCCGTCACCTGGTCCGCTTCCCGGTGAATCTATTAGCAAACATAAATCATATCCCCTGGAATTGCAATCCGCTTGTCAAATCCGCTTTCATGAGTACCTTGAAGTAACAGTACTTCCGCCTCAACCAATCACTTGGAGGCTGTTATGAAACCCAATCGATTGATTCATGAAATAAGCCCGTATCTGCAACAACACGCACACAATCCCGTGGATTGGCATCCGTGGGGCCATTCGGCATTTGAACTGGCCCGAAAGGAAAATAAACCGTTGTTCGTTTCCATCGGTTATGCCACATGCCACTGGTGTCATGTGATGGAACGGGAATCCTTCGAAAACGAGGAGGCGGCGGCGGCCTTGAACCAGGCCTTTATCTGCATCAAGGTGGACCGGGAGGAACGCCCGGACATTGACGCCGTGTATATGACTGCCTGTAATTTGTTGACCGGAAGAGGGGGATGGCCCCTTTCTGTTTTCCTCACCCCAGACCGAAGGCCTTTTTTTGCCGCCACCTACATTCCGCCAAACAGCCGGTTCGGGCAGCCCGGTGTTATCGACCTGTCCCAACAACTCATGCGGATGTGGCGGGAAGAGCCGCAAAAAATTCTGGGTGTGGCCACGGAACTGACTGGTTATCTCCGAAACGCTTTCCGTTTTTCCGCATCAGCTTTGGAACCCTCTGATGAAACGCCATTTCGAAATGCGGCCGCATGGCTACAACAGCAATATGATCCCCAAAACGGAGGTTTCGAGCCAGCCCCCAAATTCCCGACACCCCATCGGCTTTCATTTTTGGCAAATTGGACGGCCCATACCAAAGATCCTGCCTGGGCCGCCATGGCCGAACGTACCCTTCTTTCCATGCGGGCCGGAGGTATATGGGACCATATCGGATACGGATTCCACCGATATTCCACCGATTCCGAATGGCTTCTTCCCCATTTCGAAAAAATGCTCTACGATCAGGCCCTGATATCCATGGCAGCGATGGATATCTATGAAATTACAAAAAATCCGGAACTGATCCGGCTGATAGAGGATATTTTTACTTATGTTCAGAGGGATCTCCAATCTCCGGAAGGCGCCTTTTTTTCCGCGGAAGACGCGGACAGCGAAGGAGAAGAAGGACGTTTTTATGTCTGGTCCAAAAAAGAGCTTCACCAGGCCATTCCGAAAGAATTTGAAACCTGGTCCCGAATTCTGGATATCCAACCGGATGGAAATTTCCGGGATGAAGCCACCAAAAAACCATCGGGGGTCAACATTATTCGCTTGCAGCAGCCATTGGCGCGATGGGCACAAATCCTTCATCTGGACGAAACAGCCTTGAAAAACGAATGGGAGTCCATCCGGAACCGGTTATTCAAAATCCGATCCGGCCGCATCCGCCCTTTGCTGGATGATAAGATCCTGACAGACTGGAACGGGTTGATGATCGCCTCCTTCGCCCGTGCCGGCCGTATCCTGAACCGTGCGGAATATCACCAGACGGCGGCAACCGCTTCCGCCTGGTTTCTGAAACATATGCGGGACCAGGATGGGAAGCTTTTCCACCGGTATCGCCTGGGAGAAAGCGGTGTTGTTGCCCACGCGGAAGATTATGCATTTCTGATTCACGGATTATTGGAATTGTATCAGGCGGATCCGGAACCCTGCCGGCTCGCGGAGGTGATTCGTCTGCAGAAGATTCTGGATGCCGAATTTAACGATCCGACGGAAGGAGGTTACTTTACCAGTTCCATCACGGAAAAAGATCTTCCGGTACGTCCCCGGGAAGTGTACGATGGTGCCCTGCCCTCGGCCAACTCGATGATTCTTTCCAATTTGTTCAAATTGGCCGAAATCACGGGCGATCCGGAATGGAAGCAATCCGCGTTGCGGCAGGCGGAATCCTTTTTGGGAACTATCCGCAAACAGCCATGGGCGTTCACCTGTTTTTTACACGGCCTGATCCGGTTGCAATCGTTGTTCGCGTCTTTGAAGTAACATCCCGGAAAAAGGTCTGTCCCAAAAGCTGGTGGGATGCCGGAGGACGGCGGCGCATTTTCGATTGAATCCCCGGGGTCATTCCATTATAGTGCGGGCATGAAATCCCGAACACTGGAAGGTTCGCTGTTCACTTTTGTTGGGCCGGGCATGCTCTTGGCCTCCGCCCTCATGTTTGCCGTCATGGATGGAACCGTTAAACTGGTCGATCCCAAACTCCGCGTATGGGATATCGGTTTTTACCGTTTTTTCTCCAACATGATCTTTCTGATCCTGATATCCGGCAGACGGAGCAACCCTTTTCTCGGAAAGAACGTCCCCCTTCTGATTATCCGAGGTGTGGTAGGCTCGATCGCCTTTTTGTCCGTCATCGCCGCCATACGCCTGATCCCGATTTCAACCGCCATGGTCCTGTTTTTTTCTTTTCCCGCCTTTACGGCTGTCTTTTCCCCGTTGATTTTCGGGGAAAGAATCTCGATCATCGAACTGATATGGGTTTTCATTGCCATATTGGGGGTGGTGGTGTTGTTTGAATTTCGATGGGAAATAAACATGCCAGGACAGATCCTGGGACAGACCATGGCATTAACCGGCGCAGTCTTTGCCGGATTGACCGTTACCGTCATCAAAAAACTGCGGGACGATCACGGCACCATACCGATATATTTATATTTTTGCTTGCTGGGAACCATCATCACCTTTCCAATGTTTATCAGCCAACCCGGGATTCCGGAAACCGCCCTGGATTGGATACTGATTCTGGTGATTGTCACGAGTTCCCTGCTCGGACAGCTGCTTATGACCAACGGAATCCGCTATTGCAAAAGTTGGGAAAGCGGTATCCTCATGATGACGGAATTGATCTTCACCTCGATTCTGGGAATCGTGTTTTTGTCGGAGACGGTTGGTTGGCGCTTCTGGGCAGGAGGATCCATGATCCTGCTGAGTGTCGTCATGCTGCAGTTTCATCACTTCTCTAAAATCCGATAATTCATCGAACCCGGATAAGGCAGGATCACCGGATCCTGCCTTTGGAATTCCGGCTGATTACCCTCCAACCGGGCAGCTCAGTTCGCAGGCCCTGCAGTATTGGATTACCCGAACCGGGGTTTCGAACCCATCGACCGGTTGTTCAACACCGGCTGCCGTGTCGGCTTCCATCTGAAGATTACATGCCGGGCGTGAGAATACACCAATACGCCCCGGTAGGCGGCCCTGACCATAATCCCGGCTGGAATAAATCCGTTTTGCAAAAGCCTGTTGAGGGCAGGCTGCCCGGCAGGGCGCATTACACCGCAGGCATGGATCGAATCGGCTCGGCCCGGTCGAAGGAACTACCACATCCAGTGTCAAAGCCCGCAACCGTACCCTAGGCCCGAATTCCGGGGTAACCAGAAGGTTGTTTTTTCCGATGCACCCCAACCCCGCCAGAACCGCTGCATCTTTCAGATAGGTTCCACCTTTTTCAACATGATAGGGCAAATGCACGGTCTGGATCGGGGTGGCAGACTCAATCCAGTGGGAAAGCTCCCGAACGATTCTCGCCAGAATCCGGTTTCCCGGAGGGTCCACCCGGCCGAACCACCAATCCATTTCCGGTTTATCTGCAGGGTGTTCGACAGCAATGACCAACATGCTTCGCGCGCCTTCGGGCCACAACACTTCGCCGGGTTTACATCCCATCGTATTTTCACGGGTACCCACACCTTCCCCAGCCCCCGGCATGTTGGGTGCAAAGGTAAATGAAGGGGCGGTACGCAAATCATCGACCAAGGCAAAGCCGGCGAGTGTCGCACCCAATTCTTTGGCTTTTTTGAGTATTGCGGCAGAATTGCGACGTATGTTTGTTGAGTTCATCCATTTTCCCCTAGTCATTGTGGTTGGTGAATTTTGTCCAGAGGCAGAACAACCTGCTGATCACGCATCAGGTCTCCATAATCTTCCCGCAGCCACTTCATCAGAGAAAATACCATGAGCAATAAAACCGGAATCAGTGGTAACGCCACGATGATGGAGGATAACTGGACCGCCTTCAACGCACCTGTTGCTAACAATCCGACAGCGAAAACCCCAAGGATCAGGCCCCAGAGCGTACGGTTCCAGCGGGGAGGTTCCTCGTTTCCGGAAATCACCCGCGTGACTTGGGAGGACAAGGTATATGCAGCGGAATTCAGGGTTGTGGCCAAAAAGATGAAGCACAAAAGGGTGAAAACCGGAACAAACAGGTAGCGTGCTCCCGGAATGGTATGCAGAATAGAAACGATGGTGACATCATTGGACCAACCGGAGGATTTGAGTATCCCGTAAACATCCAAGGTGCCTTTGGCTTGCAGGTCGATGGCATACCCGCCCCAAACGGCAAAGAAGACCCAACATCCAAGGCTGCCATACACCAGTTCACCGAATACAACCTGACGGATCGTTCGTCCCCTGGAAATTCGAGCGACAAAAAGCCCCATCATGGGAGCATAGGCCACCCACCATGCCCAATAAAACACGGTCCATCCTTCCGGGAAACCCCCATTGGCTACCGGGTCCGTCCAGAGGCTGATCTTGAAAAAATCACTGATCATCAGTCCGAAACTGTTGCACCAGGTGTTTAAGATGAAAGTGGATGGGCCGATGATAAATACGTAGGCCAGAAGAAAATATGCAATATATGTATTGAAATCAGCCAATTTGGCCATTCCGGATTTCAGGCCGGACCAGACGGTAAAGGTGAACAGTGCCGTCCAAATCGCCAAGACCACCAGTTGAAGCCCGAAAGACTGGGGAAGGCCGGTGATCTCGCAAACCAGGCTCGTTACAAGCGGAACGGCAAGACCCAATGATGTACCTACACCCCCAATCATGGCAAAAATGACAACGGTATCGATGAGTCTACCGAGAAAGCCATCGGCCCGCGAACCGATAATTCCCCGGCAAGCGGTACTCAGACGGAGGGCCGGGATTCGTTTGACATGGATCGCATACGCGATGGGGAAAGTTGGCAAGGCATAAATGGCCCATGGAGTCAGCCCCCAGTGGAACTGTCCGTACATACCGGCCAATTCACCGATCCATCCTTTCTGGCTGGCGGGGTCGACATGCAGAATTGCGGTATTCATATAGTACACCGGTTCGATGAAGGCCCAGTAAACAATTGCAATTCCAATTCCCGCCGTAAAAATCATGGCTGCCCAGGTATACGTGGAAAATTCAGGTTCATCGTCCGGTCCACCCAGCTTGACGTTACCCCACCGGCTCATGGCTAACCAGATTAAAAACACCACACAAAACAGCCCGAATAACAAATACAGCCATTTGAAGTTGTGTGTAATCATTTTAAACAAAGAGTCCACCACCGCTTTTCCCTGCATAGGAAACAAAGCCAATAAAATTCCCACCAGAGCCGTCACCATGACACCGGGCCACATCAAGCCATAATCGATAACCTTCGCCGATTTTCCTTCCATTGAGTCCTCCTTGTGTGTTGGATGTGTGATTTGTGGTACAGCGTGCAGACATTATGAAAAATCAGCAAATGGCGTGCCACTCAGAAATCCCACCGTCACCAGCGACAATTCAGCTTGAAAATTCCAAATAAATGGTTGGATTAAAATCAATTTTGAGTGGATTGCAATACAGACTTATCGTGGAATAGAAAAAATGGAAGAATCAGGAAAAGTAAAAAGTCAAAATTATTTTACTTTTTACTGAAAAAAAGATTTGACAACAAGGTCAGATTAATCCAACGGATCCGGTATTTTCTACGAATGGTTTTTTCTCTGAAGGGGTTTACCACAGGAAATTTTCAATTTTTTCATTTTATAGTGGAACAACTGTCTAGATATGCCCAGGCTTCGTGCCGCTTTGGCCATGTTACCATCCGCTGCTGTCAGGGCATCTTCGAGGCTTTTTCGCTCCAGATTCTCTTTTTGTTGCTGAATAGGTTCTTGTACCGGTCTTTCCGTGTCCCTTATCGGACTCTTATCAGGCTCAGGAAAATGAGGAAAGGCTGTTGATGGTTGGTTATCCTGCAGACCGGCGGCTGCCTCGGGACGGAAGCGCAGAAGGTGATCCAGGTGAAAACTCAGGTGTTTAAGCTGTAGACGGTCTTCGTTGGAGTTGATCATGTTGACCGCGCTTTCAATGATGTGCTCCAATTCTCGAACATTTCCAGGCCAGTTGTATTCCCAAAACAGATCCATTACCTCACCGGTCACACCAATGACTTTCTTGCCTAACACGAGGTTATATTTGAGTAAAAAGTGCCGGACCAATTCTTCGATGTCCCAACGTCGTTCCCGAAGGGGTGGAATTTGAATCGGAATCACAGCCAGGCGGTAATATAAGTCCATCCGCATAATACCTCGACGAACCGCCTCCGCAGGATCAATATTCATGGAACTGATCACCTTCAGTGAGATCTTGGTGGTCTGAACAGCCCCTACCCGGCGAACCTCGTTCTCCTGTAATACCCGCAACAATTTTCCCTGCAGTCCGATAGGCATGGAATTAATTTCATCCAAAAAAATGGTTCCTCCGTTCGCCCGTTCAAAAAGGCCTGCCTTATCCACCGCACCCGTATAGGCTCCTTTGGAAGTGCCAAACAGAATACCTTCGATCAGGGTTTCAGGTATTGCCGCGCAGTTGATGGCAATGTAGTGCCTTTTTTTGCCGTAATAAACATTATGAATGGCGTGGGGAAAAAACTTCTTTCCGAACACGTTTTCACCA
>CAZTKB010000178.1:0-7337 GCA_964614125.1 uncultured Desulfobacterales bacterium
GAGGAAGAGCTGAAAAAAGCCTATCGAAAACTGGCCATGAAATATCATCCGGACAAGACCAAAGGCGATAAGGCGTCCGAGGACAAGTTCAAACAGATCAGCGAAGCCTACGCGGTTCTAAGCGACAAGGAAAAACGGCAGCAATACGACACCTTCGGGACAGCGGGGTTCCAACAGAAATACACCCAGGAAGATATTTTCCGAAATTTCGATTTCTCCGATATTTTTCGGGATCTGGGTTTTTCCGGATCCCGGTTTTCGTCCGGACGCAAAGGAGGGGTTCGTTTTTCCTTCGGGGGTGGATCCCCGTTCCAGAATTACGGCCAGGAGGATTTTTCCGTCAAAGGCTCGGATCTGATTTATGAGCTCCCCCTGACCGTGGAAGAAATCATGCACGGTACCCAGAAAACAGTATCCTTTCAGCACGGGGACCGTCAGGAAACCCTGACTGTCAAAATCCCCAAAGGATTGATTCCCAACAAAAAGCTCCGCCTGTCCGGAAAAGGGGAGCTGGGATATTCCGGCGGCCCCGCAGGCGATTTGTTTATCAAATCCGTTCTTGTTGAAAATCCGGAATATGAGGTTCATGGACACGATCTGACCGTCAAAAGGTCCATCCGGCTGACCGAAGCCCTTCTTGGGTCCTCCCTGAATATCACCGCACCGGATGGAAAGGAACTGAACCTGCGTATTCCACCCGGTATCCGCCCCAACACGAAAATGCGGCTTCCCGGGCATGGACTTCCATTTATGAACGAATCCCGCCAGGGAGATTTATATGTTCAGATCGATGTTCAGATACCTTCCCGCCTGGACAGCCACCAAAAAGATCTGGTCCGCCAATTGGGCGAAACCGGTATATAGGGCAACACCCCCGGAATCGGATCATCCGTACAGGTTCCAAGGTTTCCAATTGACTTTTATTGCCCAGTTATAGTAACGAAACGCCATAATATCGAAAAAATGGAACTTTGACCCAGAAAACAAACGGTTTTTCCGCTGGATCGTACCGGCCTGTGGCTACGGCTGCTTCCCTATCGGGAGTTCCCTGGTCGAAGCCGACTCCCAACGGATGATGCGAAGACTGCCCGACAAGGACCGGTATGCCGGAACTCATCCCCGTTATCACAGAATCTCAAATACAGGAACGAATTCGTAAGATCGCAGGTGCGATCTCCACAGACTATCAGGGAAAAGACTTGGTTCTGGTCGGAATTCTGAAAGGTGCATTCGTTTTTCTTTCGGACTTGGCCCGTAACATTTCCATCCCTTTTCGGGTTGATTTCATCCGGGTGTCCAGTTATGGAAAATCCATGGAATCCTCCGGAAATATCCAACTCCTGGTACCGATCACGGAGCCGGTCGAGGGTTCCCATGTTCTATTGGTCGAGGATATCGTTGACACGGGGTTGACACTGCAATACGTACGCGACTATATTCGGTCTCTGGGAGTGTCATCCGTGGAGATCTGTGCCTTGATAGACAAAACGGAACGAAGAATGATTGACACATCGGTCCGTTATGTGTGCCATCATGTTCAGGAAGGCTTTCTGGTAGGGTACGGTCTGGATTACGCGGAACAATATCGAGGACTGCCCGCGGTGTACCACCTTCAACTCTAGCCGCAGAGGATATCTCATGATTGTTACCTGTGAAGAATGCCATGCCAAATTTCACCTGGAAGACAGTCTCATCAAACCGAACGGTTCCAGGGTACGATGCTCCCGATGCAAACATGTCTTCCGTCTCTATCCGCCGGATCGGGAAACCGAAACTGCCGCCGCACCATCTGCCGACCGGTTCCCTGAACCGGCAAAAGAACCAACCCAGGCTTCGGAAACCCCCGACAGGGGAGAAGAACGGCCCGATGCTCCGGACATCCCGGACGCTGACGCCCCCGATACCCCGCATCTGACGGATTCTGCTGACTTATCCCTCTTCGATACCGATTTTTTCAACCTGGAATCCATCGGCCAGGAACCTCACCTGGAATCCCAGGATGCTTCCGGACCATCCAAAGATGTCAGTCCATCCGACTTACCCGACACCTCCCGTCCCGAGAGACCGGAAGACCAGGGGATCGAATTTCCGACGGACCCGTTGTTTTCCGAGGGGATCGAGCCACTGACGATCGATCAACTGGTAGAAGGGATCGATCGCACTGAATTCCCTTCCGACTCACCGTCATCGCCCCAGGAAGATGCGGTGTATCATCAGATCGAAACCCTGAATCTGGAAGATCTGGAAAAACTCATCGAAACCCCGGAAACGAACCTCCAACCGATGGACGACCCATTGAAGGATCCGGAATCGATACGGCCGGCCGACTCCGAATTCGGGGAAAAATTCGCACTAGAGGATCTCGAACTGATCGCCCGGAAATCTGAAAAACCGGATATCGGAGAAAAAATTTCGGAGACCGCACCCGCCTTTTCCGGAACAACCGGGCGGATTCCCCCCCCCCCGGCTTCCGTGTCTCTGGACAACAGTCCCCTGAATAAACAAGAAACCATAACGGCATTTCCTTTATCAGCGGAATCGACAGCCGATACCGCTGAAGAAAACCCGCCGGATTCTTCCCCATCCAAAAAAGTCAGCACCCCCTTGTTGATTCTGTTTCTTTTGGTGCTGATTGGTGGAGGCGCCTATGCGGCACTTACCTGGTTTCCTGATCTGAAAATACCCTTTTTCACCTCCAAAATGGCCAGTGTGCCCGAAGAACCCGGAAATCTCAAAATCAAAGCGTATGAAATCAGCAGCCGATTCGTGGAAAATGTTTCATCCGGACGGTTGTTCCTGATCGCGGGAAAAGTCAGAAACGACTATCCGGAAAGCCGCAAACACATCCAGATCAAGGGAACCCTTTTCAACAAAGACAAACAGCCTGTCCTGACACAGACCGCCTTCTGCGGAAACATGGTGCCCCAACCGGAACTGACGTCCCTGACCATCCAGGACATTCACAGGCGACTGGACAACCCGGACGGAGACAACGGGTTGAACGCCGATGTCCCGCCCACTCAATCCATTCCGTTCATGGTCGTGTTTTCCAGCTTACCGGACAATCTCGACGAGTTCACCCTGGAGATCACGCAATCCCGGAAACGTTGAATGGCCTGGAATCGTTTCCATCCGCCGGGAGGATGGCTATGACCCGATGGTGGTCCTGGGTGATCCTCTCCCTATGTATTTTTCTGGCAGTTTCTTTGGCCTCCGCTGTTTCCCCCGGCGGACCGCCGGAGGATCTGGAATGGCTGACCAATGATTCCGACCCGGTATTCGCCTCTCCCGAAGCCGTCAAGGGCGGTACCCTGCACCTGTCGATCCTCAGTTTTCCGATGACCTTTCGTACCGTCGGCCCGGATTCCAACGGAAGCTTCCGAAGCGCCATCCTGGACAATCAACTCAGCCTTATCGGCATCCATCCCAACACCCTTCGGGTGATCCCGGAACTCGCCACCCATTGGGCCTATGGGAAAGACAAGAAAACCATGTATTTCCGCCTGAACCCCGATGCCCGGTGGTCCGACGGAACGCCGGTTACGGCCGGAGATTTCGCCTATACCCTGGAATTCATGCGTTCCCCCCATATTGTAGCCCCCTGGTACAACGACTACTATTCCAAGGAAATCGAGTCGGTCATCGTGTATGACGATTATACACTGGCCGTCGTCGGAACCCGGCCGGAACCCGACCTGCATCTCAAACTCGGCATCAGCCCCACACCGCGCCATTACTATGGAACATTGGGAAAGGACTTCACCTCCAAATACAACTGGAAAATCGTTCCCAATACCGGGCCCTACCAGATCGAAAGCTTCCAGACCGGTAAAAACATCCGCTTCAAACGAAAAAAGGATTGGTGGGCATCGGATCTGACCTATTTTCGGAACCGGTTCAACGTGGACCGGGTGGTGTACACGGTGGTCCGGGATTTCAACATGCAGTGGGAGCACTTCAAAAAAGCCCGGCTCGATGTATTCGGCCTGATCATACCCAAATACTGGCATGAACGAACCCGTATTCCGATTTTTGAAAACGGTTACGTCGAACGGATCTGGTTTTTCACCGACACGCCCCAGTCCGCCATGGGAATGTGGCTGAACCAGGACCGGGAGATATTCCGGGATCCCAAAGTACGTCATGCTTTCGCCCATGCCATGAATGTGGAAAAGGTAATCGAACAGGTATTGCGAGGGGATTATTTTCGGCTAGAGCACGGGTTCATGGGCTACGGACCTTATACCGATGAAACGATCCGTGCCAGACGATTTGACTTGGCGCAGGTCGACGCCCTGATGAAGGAATCCGGGTGGACCCGCGGTCCGAACGGAATCTGGGTGAAAAACGGCACCACCTTTTCCGTGGAGGTCACCTATAGCCATGAAGAGCACACTCCTCGGCTGGTGGTTCTTCGAGAGGAAGCCAAAAAGGCCGGAATCGACCTGAGGCTCCAGCAAATGGACCCCTCCGCCGCTTTCAAGAAATTTCTGGAAAAAAACCATGACATTGCCTGGATGGGATGGAGCACCTCCCTGCGTCCCCAATACTGGGAACATTTTCATTCCGCCAACGCCCACGTCCCCCAGACGAACAACATCACGAACACGGACGATCCGGAAATGGACCGCCTGATCGATGCCTACCGGAATTCGCTGGATGAGGCGGAGCGGATGGATCTGTCCCGAAAAATCCAACGCAAGATCCACGAAATCGGCTGTTTCGTCCCCACCTTTATGGTGCCCTATACCCGGGAAGCCTACTGGCGATGGTGGCGGCTGCCTGCGGTTGCCGGAACCAAAAGTTCCGGCAGCCTGTTCGATCCCTTTAACAGCGCCACCGGCGGTCTGTTCTGGTATGACGCGGAACGATACCGGGATACCCGGCAGGCCATGAAGGAAAAACGGGTCTTCCCGCCGGTAACGGCTGTCGATACTACGTACCGGATGTTGAAATGACCTCCCTGCCGCCTGCCTCACCAGAGTCCTCGGAGGCGATCCTCCAGATTCGGGACCTGGTTGTCACCTTCGACAGCGAGGAAGGAGAAATCCGAGCGGTGGATCGTATCCACCTGGATCTGTTGCAGGGGCATACCCTGGGATTGGTGGGAGAATCCGGATGCGGGAAAAGCGTGACTGCGCTTTCGGTGATGAGATTGCTGCCGAAACCCTCGGGCAACATTCGGCAGGGCAGTATATGGTTTCAGGGAGAAGATCTTCTGGTGATCCCCCCGGAACATATGTATGGCATTCGGGGAAAGCGGATCTCCATGATCTTTCAGGAGCCGATGACGGCGTTGAATCCGGTACACCGGATTGGCAGGCAGGTGGAGGAGGTATACCAACTGCATCAGCCGGATCTGACAGACCCAATGCGCAGGGAACAGGCCATCGGAATACTGGCCAAAATGGGGATACCGGACCCCGCCGAGCGCATGATGCACTATCCCCACCAGATTTCCGGAGGCATGCGACAACGGGTGATGATCGCCATGGCCCTGGCATGCCGGCCGGAACTGCTGATCGCGGATGAACCGACCACGGCCCTGGATGTGACCATTCAGTCCCAGATTCTGGATCTGATGCGCGGGCTCCAGAAGGAAATCGGGATGTCCATCCTGTTCATCACCCATGACCTCGGGGTAGTGGCCGAGATGTGTGATACCGTTACGGTGATGTATGCCGGAATCATCGCCGAGTCAGCTACCGTACAAGACATTTTCGATTCTCCGCTGCACCCCTACACCCATGGCCTGCTGGCCTCTATCCCTCGTTTGGAAACCCCCTCCAAATCCCGGCTGCCGGTCATCCGGGGAATGACACCGGTTCTTCATGATCTTCCCCCCGGATGCCGGTTCGAAACCCGCTGCCCCTTGGCCGAACCCGGTTGCCGCATCACCGCGCCGCAACTCCGGGAAGTGTCACCCGGGCATTGGGTAGCCTGTCACTTGGTCTGAACAATTCGGGGACCAGGGACAAGGTCGGGTCAGAGATCCGTTTGGGCGCACAATCCCAAAGCGGCACGTTTGGCTTCGATATGTTTGCGGATACGGACGGCCGCCTGCTCCGGATCCGGTTCCACCGCGAACGTGGCACCGACCACATCGACAAGCCCCTCTGTCAGGAGGTTGACTACGTTCATGCTGCCGGTGACCGGTGGCATGGGCCCCAGAACCGTGAATACCCCGGAAGCGACAAAGTAGGCACCGATGGATACCGCTTTTTCGGAGTACCATTCCGGAGCCGCTCCGGCAATGGGCAGGTCACTGATATCCACCCCCAAGGCATTGGCCAGTGCGGAGGCCAACGTCAAAATCCGCACATTGTCCACACAACTGCCGAAATGGAGAACCGGCGGAATTCCCAGAGACCGGCAAACCGTCTTCAGGCCCGGCCCCGCCATGTCCGCCGCCTCCGGGACCTTCAGGCCGGCCTTTCCGGTGGCAACCGCCGCACATCCGGTATCCACCACCAGAATATCGTTTTCGATCAGTCGTTTGGCCAGTGTCACATGCCCGTAATCCTGCTTGATCTTGGGGTTGTTGCACCCCACGATACCAACCGCACCCCGGATCGCTCCGGATTTGATCGCCTCAATCAGGGGGGCGGCACTTCCTCCCAATGCCTTCACGACCGCTTCCACGGAAAAACCGGCCATCATCCGGACCGGTTCCACCGGGATGTACACCCGGTCCGGGTTCCGGAGGCTGTAGTTTTCCACCGCCTCCCGCACCAGCTTGTGTGCCAGTTCCATCGCGTTTTCCGGATGAAACTCCACATGGGTCATGCCGGGAAACCGGGCCTTGTCACTGGTGCTGATCATTTTGGTATGCCAGCATGCCGCGACTTGGCTGATTGCCGGCATGATGCACTGGTAATCCACGATCATCATCTCGACCGCCCCGGTGACCAGAACCAGTTCCGTACACAGGTGATTCCCCGCCATCGGGACACCATGTCGCATCTGGAGTTCATTTCCGGTACAGCACAGGCCGACCAGGTTGATGCCGGACGCCCCTTTCCCCTTGGCCAGGGCGATTACCTCGGGGCTCCGGCATGCCTGCAGAATGGTTTCCGACACCACCGGATTGTGTCCATGCACCACGATATTCACCTCGTCCGGTTTCAGCACCCCCATGTTCACCGTCGAGCCGGCAGGAGACGGCGTTCCGTACAAGATGTCCGACACATCGGTTGCGATCATGGATCCACCCCATCCATCGGACAGCGCGTTCCGGAGTCCATGCAGTAGTATGCTGACCCAGTCGTTATCCACTCCCATGTGGGTCCGGTGCATCATCTCCGATGTTTCACGGTCGATTCCCCGCGGGGTGATAC
>CAZTKB010000179.1:0-7235 GCA_964614125.1 uncultured Desulfobacterales bacterium
CCTCCCATGCCATCCTGGTGTCGCACACCGCCTCGCCGGATCTCGCTTCCTACATGGCACGTGTCCGCGGCCTGGTGACCGATTTGGGCGGGGCTGCGAGCCATCTCGCGTCCGTCGCCCGAGAGCACCATGTCCCGACCCTGATGGATACCCGGGAAGCCACGTCCAAAATTTTGGAGGGACAGGAGATCACGTTGCTGGCCGATGACGCCAAGGTCTATGCCGGTAAAATCGAGGAGTTGGATCATCCGGTTCCGGATCGGAACCCGGACGATGAGCGCGGGCCGATCGGTAAGCACCTTCGGGAAGTGTTGGATCGCATATCCCCCCTACACTTGACGGATCCGAAAACACCGGAATTTTCACCCGCCGGATGTCAGACCATTCATGATCTGATCCGGTTTTCCCATGAAAAGATCATGGAGGAGATGTTCAACCTGAACAGGCTGGCCGATCAATCCGTGGTTTCCCGGAAAATGAGTGCCAACATTCCCTTATCCCTGTATTACATCGATTTGGGCGGAGGACTGGCACCGGAATTGACCACCTGCGACGAGATCCGGCCCGAACATATCCGCAGCAAGCCGATGAAAGCCCTGTGGCGCGGGTTCACCCATCCCGGCGTTACCTGGTCCGGAGATGTGGGGATCAGTGCCGGAAATTTCATGGCGCTGATGGCCGGCAGTATCGGACCGGAAAACGCCATGCCGCCCAAAGTCGATTCCTACGCCCTGGTATCGGAGGAATATCTCAATCTCAGTGTCAAATTCGGGTATCATTACGCCAACATCGAGGCATTGTGCTCCGATAATCCGACAGCCAATACTCTTTCCCTGCAGTTTTCCGGTGGAGCCGGAACCGGCACCGGAAAAGCGCTGCGCATCGAATTTTTGTCCGGAGTTCTGGACCGCCTGGGGTTTCGCTGCCAGACTCCCGGGGACATGCTCCAGGCGGACTACATGGGGTTGGACTGCCCGACGATGCTGGAAGTACTGGATCAAACCGGAAGGCTTCTCGGCTGCAGCCGCCTGCTCGATCTGGCCATCCCCAGCCAGGCGGAAGTCCGGCGGCTGACCGAACTTTTTTTTCAGGAAGACTACGATTTTCTGGGACGTTCCGAAAACCGCCTGCCCGGATTTTACGCTTCGATCGGTGAGTGGTCCCACGAGAACATGGAAGGAGAAGAAATCATCCTCCAGGATGGGGCCGGTATGACCGGCACCATTACCTGCAGCCTGCATAACACCCTGGAATCGTTTTTGGGAGGAAGGTACCGACGTTTCCTGGAAAAACGTCATGCCTTGCACTACTATCCCGTGGCGATCCAACGGAGTCATCGGCATGAAGATGGAATCATTAGCCTCGAAGCCCGCATCGAGACGGGTTGCGTCGATCTGGCCGCCGGATTGGCCTTCGGTCTCTGGAATGTGGGCAACTGCCTGGTTCTGGCCGTGGACGCTGCGGCCAACGAACTGCAGTTTCTGGAATTCACCAACAATGTCCGAGAGTTTCGGGAGAGGGTTTCTACCGGAATCCCGATAGGAAAATGGCTCGAACTCCAGGTGTCGGTGACCGGACGGGAAGTGACCGGGTTCCTGAATGGAAACGCCCTTCTTACCACTGTCATGACACAACCCGTATCCGGCTATGTGGGGCTCTGGACCAAAGGGGATACCACCGCCCGGTTTCGGCGGCTGGAAATCATGGATTCCGCTTCGCTCGATTCCATCCGTGAAAGCAGACAGCCCTGACACGGTCAACGAAGGGCTTTCGTTGGAAAAACCGGATTTCTGTCTTTCTTCCCGAAACTGGAACAACTGCCTGATCTTTCTTTGATTCTTCTGAAAAACCTTGACAAAACCTTGGTTGTGTATAAAGATAGTAATTAATTACTTTCTTTAGGAGAGCTACATGATGCCCAGAACCACCAAATATCTTCCCGCGGAAGAGCGAAAAGCCGAAATCGTGGAGGCGGTGATCGATCTGGCCGGGAAGCAGAATCCGAGCCACATCACCACATCCGCCATCGCCGAACGGATGGGATTGACCCAGGGGGCTCTGTTCCGCCATTTTTCCACCAAAGAAGCCATGCTGCAAGCCGTAATGGAATGGGTGTCCGAACGTCTGCTGTCCCGCGTCGAGATGGCGGCGTCCGGAGCCTCTTCGTGCCTGGAGGCGCTGGAGAGAATTTTTCTGGCCCACATCGACTTCATTTCCGAGCATCCGGGTATTCCTCGGATGCTGTTCGGGGAACTGCAGCACGCCGAGGAAACCACCCCCAAACGGATGGTTCGGATCATGGTCGGTCGATACGGAAAACGGCTGCGTGAGATTTTTGAACAGGGGAAATTGCACAGGGAACTGAATTCGGATCTGGATGTCGGAGCGGCGGCCACGCTTTTTATCGGGTCTGTCCAAGGGCTGGTTATGCAATCTCTTTTGGAAGGGGACGTCACCCGCATCCGGCGGGAAGCCCCGGGTGTTTTTGCCATCTATCGACAGGGAATCAGGAACATGTCATGAAAAAACCAACCATCCAAAAACGCACCCTCGCGCTGGCCGCGGTATTGATCCCGCTGGCGGCTCTTTTTGCCGTTGTGGTGATGCGCTCCGGCCCCCTGGCGCCCGTTTCCGTGGTGTTGGGCACCGTGGAATCCCGAACACTTTCTCCCGAACTGTTCGGCATCGGAAACATCGAAGCCCGCTATACCTATCCGATCGGTCCGACGACACCCGGCCGGCTGATCCGACTGGATGTTCATGTCGGAGATCGTGTCCGAGCCGGACAGGCGGTGGGAGAAATGGATCCCGTGGATCTGGATGATCGCATCCGGGCACAGGATGCGGCTATCCAGCGTGCCAAAGCCATCATAATCGAAGCCAATGCAAGATCGGATCATGCGATCGAGCAGGCGGACCGGTATGAACGATTGCTCCAGGCCCAATCGACCAGTGAAGAAATCCTGGCAGACAAACGCCGGGAAAAGCGGATCACCGAAGCCGCACTGGCCGCGGCACGCGAGGATCTTTCCCGTATCCAATTCGAACGAAACGCACTGATCGCCCAGCGGAAACATCTTTCTCTTGTCGCTCCGGTGGACGGCCTGGTTGTTTCGCGGGATGTGGACCCGGGGACAACGGTGGTCGCCGGTCAACCGGTCGTCGTCCTGGTGGATCCGAACAGCCTGTGGATTCATGTACGTTTCGATCAGATCCGTTCGCATGGCCTGACAGCAGGCCTCATATCCCGCATCACTCTGCGCTCCCAACCGGGTGAAACCCTGCCCGGCCGCATTCTCCGGGTGGAACCCCTGGCGGATGTGATCACCGAAGAAACGCTGGCCAAGGTGGTATTCGACCGGATCCCCACCCCCTTGCCTCCCATTGGAGAACTGGTGGAAGTCACCATCGAATTACCTCCTTTGCCGCCCGGCCCTGTCATCCGAAACGCGTCGGTCCAACGGGTTCAGGGGCGTACGGGAGTGTGGCAATTCATCGACGGCAGCCTTCGGTTTACGGCCATCGACCTGGGCGCCTCCGATCTTCATGGAAGAGTTCAGGTAACCAAAGGCATTCAAGAGGGCGACAGAATTGTTTTGTACAGCGAAAAAGCGTTGACTCCGAACCGGCGCATCCGGGTGGTCGATCAATTGTCGGGAGGCAAACCATGATCAGCCTGGCGGGACGAGACATTCTTCATGCCTGGGGAAAATTTGTTTTCACCGGGATCGGGTTGGGCCTGTTGATCGGCGTAACTCTGACCATGGCGGGAGTATACCGGGGTATGGTCGATGACGCCAAGGTACTTCTGGACAACAGCGGCGCGGATCTGTGGGTGGTTCAGAAAGATACCCTGGGACCCTATGCCGAATCATCGAGCCTTACCGATGATACCTGGAGAACCATCCGTGCCATGCCGGGGGTCGGTCATGCGGCCAATGTCACCTACCTGACGATGCAGGTCCGACAGGGGGAGCGGGATGTCCGGGCTATGGTCACGGGAATTACTTCCGGAGGGCCGGGGATTCCCGGATGGCCGCCCTACCTGATCGGAGGGCGCCAGATTACACGCGGCCATTACGAGGCGGTAGCGGATGTCGCCACCGGGTTCCAAATGGGAGACCGCCTTCGGATACGCCGCCATATCTATACCGTCGTCGGATTGACCCGGCGGATGGTCTCCTCCAATGGGGATCCGATGATATTCATCCCTCTGAAGGATGCGCAGGAAGCCCAATTTCTGAAAGATAACGATGCCGTCCTCCAGCAGCGCCGGCGTACCGGGGAAAATAAGGCCATCAACCGCCCGGGAATGCCGGACTTGCTGGACGCCGTGATCGCAGACCAGGGGCGAAATCCCTATGTCAATGCCGTTCTGGTGCAGGTGGAGGCGGGCTGCGATCCGGAAGCCGTGGCTCAAGACATTCGCCGGTGGAAACGGTTGACCGTCTATACCCGAGGCCAGATGGAAGGGATCCTGGTCGGCAAACTGATTGCGACGTCCGCCAAACAGATCGGAATGTTTCTCGTGATTCTGGGAACCGTGAGCGCCGCCATCGTGGCCTTTATCATCTATACCCTGACCCTCGGAAAAATCCGGGAGATCGCCGTCTTGAAGCTGATCGGAACCCGAAACCGCACCATTTCGGCCATGATTATGCAGCAGGCGGTAGCGCTTGGTCTGATCGGGTTTGTCGTGGGGAAAATCGCCGCCACCTTCGGGGCTCCGTATTTTCCCAAACACGTTCTTCTGGAACCTATCGATACCGGATTCGGATTCATTGCCGTCGTGGTGATCTGTATCCTGTCCAGTATCGTGGCCATTCACGCAGCGCTCCAGGTGGATCCGGCCGAAGCGATCGGAGGATGACATGACCGAAAAAGGGATCCGTATTCTGGGCTTGCGAAAACGGTACGGGACGGGAGATACCGCCGTCGAAGCCCTGAAAAAGGTGGATATGCATGTCGGCCCCGGTGAAGTTATCGGATTGATCGGCCCTTCGGGATCCGGCAAGAGTACCCTGCTCAAGTGCCTGGGAGCGGTGATCGAACCGACGGAAGGCCGGATGATCCTGGGGGAAGATGTAATCTACGATAATGGATGGAAGGTGAAAGACATCCGATCCCTCCGGCGTGATCGGATCGGTTTCGTGTTTCAGGCCCCGTACCTGATTCCTTTTCTGGATGTCACGGACAACGTGGCACTGCCGTCCATGCTGGCCGGCCTGCCCAACGCCGAGGCCCGGAAAAAAGCCCTGGAATTGCTGGAAGCACTGGATGTCCATCACCGTTCCAACGCCATGCCTTCTCAACTGTCCGGAGGAGAACAGCAACGGGTGGCGATCGCCCGGGGGCTGGTAAACCATCCGCCGGTTGTTCTGGCCGACGAACCGACTGCTCCGCTGGACAGTGAACGGGCCATGGCGGTAATCCGGATTCTGAACGATATGGCCCGAAAATATGAAACCGCCATTATCGTTGTCACCCACGATGAAAAAATCATTCCCACCTTCCGCCGGATCTATCAGATTCGTGACGGTATCACGGTCGAGGAGATGGGGGAAGGCCGAAGTTTTTCTGGAGCGTTACACTGAAAAGCGCCGATACGGCGGTCCGGCTGAAAATCCGCTATATATAGCCGTTCGGGGAGAACCAAATGAAACGATACAATAACAAATGGCATGCCGCATGGGTCGTTCTGATGGCAGGGATATGGACAGGATGCGCGGTCGGGCCGGAATACCGGCGGCCGTCACCTCCCGAGGTTTCCGCATACCTTCCCGTATCCGGAGATCCAAAAGAAACCTCCTCCACCGGAGCAGGAGACTTCCAGCAAGTTCTGCGTGATGGATCCGTCGACCGGAATTGGTGGCGAAGTTTTCACTCCCCGCCCCTGAATGAACTGGTGGATAGAGGTCTCCAAAACAACCCTGGCCTGCAGGAAATGGAGGCCAGACTCCGGCAGTCAGAAGAAATTCTGGCGGCCCGGAAGGGAACGACGGATTATCCCACGATTACCGGGGAAACAGGTGCCTCCCATCAACGAATCCAGCCGGAATCTTTCGGGCAATCCGGAAAAGCGCGGGAATTCAGCGTGTTTCACCTGGGAGTGAATGTAACATACGATTTTGATTTTACGGGTGGCAACCGAAAAGCGTTGGAGGCGCTGGCGGCAAAAAGCGAATACGAGCGGTTCCGGCTGGAAGGAGCCCGATTGACGCTCGCAGCCGATATTGTTTCGACGGCCATATTTCAGGCCGGGTTCCGGGGGCAAATGGAAACTTTGGAAACCATATTGGATCTGCAGCAGGAGCAACTGGATCTGATCCGAGAACGGGTTCGACTGGGGCAGATATCCCCGGACGCCATTCCGGCACTCGAAACCCAACTGGAACAGACCCGGGCCCGTGTCCCCATGCTGCGAAGCCGCCTCCAGCAAAGCGGGCATCTGCTGACTGTCCTCGTGGGCCGGGAACCCGGGGCCGAAACACCTCCAATTTTTCATCTGGATGATTTCGTCCTTCCGCCGGAGCTGCCGCTCATGGTTCCATCCGAGTTGGTACGCTCCCGGCCGGATATCCTCGGGGCCGAGGAATTGCTTCACGCGGCCAACGCGGAATACGGGGCGGCGGTATCCAAACTGTACCCGCAGGTGAACCTGAGCGCAAACCTCGGATCCCAGGCGTTGACAGCCGGAGCTCTGTTCGGCACCGGATCCGCCATCTGGAGCCTGGTCGGCCAGTTGACCCAGCCCTTGTTCAACCCGGGGCTTGCCGCCGAAAAACGTGCGGCCCTGGCGGCCTTCGATGCGGCGGCCGCCCACTATCGGTTTGTGGTTCTGGAATCCCTGCGCAATGTGGCGGATGTGCTTCGGGCCATGGAAAATGACACCCAGCGATTCAGAAGCCTCTCCATTGCGGATACAGCCTCCGAAAATTCCCTGGCTTTCACCGAAAAACGGTATGCCCTGGGTGCGGCCAGCTATTTTGATCTGATCGAAGCCCGGCAGCAGCGCTGGCAGACACAACTGGATCTGATGGAGGGACGGATGAACCGGCTGATGAACACGGTCGCCTTTTTCCAAGCCATGGGAGGTGGAATAATCTAACCCAAGTTCGTCAAATTTGATCGGTTAGAGGGCATTTTGGCCCATTTTTAGGAAAATTTTAATTATAACCACTTGAATTAATTATAGCCGATTTCAAAAAAGTAAATGTAGTGACCCATAAAATTTT
>CAZTKB010000180.1:0-7159 GCA_964614125.1 uncultured Desulfobacterales bacterium
CGTGCGTCGCCACTTCATGGGATTCGTCTTTCAGGGATTCAATCTGCTGGCCCGGACCACGGCGCTGGAGAACGTGGAACTTCCCCTCATCTATCGGGGCGAGAAAGCTCCGATACGACATGCTGCGGCCCGCGCGGCCTTGGAACAAGTCGGTTTGAAGGGATGGGAAAACCATACGCCCGGAGAATTATCCGGAGGCCAACAGCAACGGGTCGCCATCGCCCGAGCCATTATCACTCATCCGACCGTTCTGTTGGCCGACGAGCCCACCGGAAACCTGGACAGCCGCACCAGCATGGAAATTATGGATCTCATCTGCGCCCTGAACCGTGATCAGGGAATTACGGTCCTGATGGTCACCCATGAAGCGGATATTTCAGCCTACGCGAAACGGGTAGTCCGATTTATGGACGGTCGCGTGGAAAGCGATCAATTTCGCGAAGGGAACCCGAGATGCTCTGGAACACCCTGATTCTGGCCATACGGGCCATCCGGCGCAACATCATGCGATCTTTTTTGACGATTCTCGGGATCGTCATCGGGGTGGCCGCCGTAATCACCATGGTAACCCTGGGCAAGGGAGCCACCAAGTCCGTCACAGATCAGATCGCGGGAATGGGAAGCAACCTGATCATGTTGATTCCGGGACAGCGCTTCGGCCCCGGGTCCGGAGGGGCGGCAAACTTCAAGTTAGCGGATGCAGACGCCATTCGAAACCAGATCTCCAGCGCCAGGTGGATTGCCCCGATATCCAGCAAATCCGCGACCACCGTCTATCAGGCCAATAACTGGTCTACCATCATCTATGGAACCAACAATGAATATTTTTCCGCGGAAAACTGGGTGATCGCCGCAGGGCGCGATTTCAGCGAAATCGAGGAGCGGGCAGGCAAAGCCGTGTGCGTCATCGGAGAAACGGTTCGAAGCAAACTGTTTGGTGGACAGAATCCGGTGGGAAGCCAGATCCGTATCAAGCAGTTCTCCTGCGAAGTCATCGGATTATTAAAATCCAAGGGTCAATCCGCCATGGGGCAGGACCAGGACGATGTGGTGATCATGCCCATACGAACCGTGCAACGGCGGTTGACCGGAACAACGGATGTCAACCGGCTGACTGTGTCGGTGAAAGACAGCGCATCCATCGACTCGGTAAAAGAGCAACTGATACTTCTGATGCGGGAGAGGCGAAACATCGGTGGGAACGAGGAGGATGACTTCCGGGCGATGGACACCCGTCAAATCGCCGAAGCATTGACCAGCACCACCAAGATTATGACCTTGCTGCTCGGAGCCGTGGCGGCGGTCAGCCTGCTGGTAGGCGGCATCGGCATCATGAACATCATGCTGGTTTCGGTCACGGAACGCACCCGCGAAATCGGTATCCGGCTGGCCATCGGCGCCCTGGAACGGGAAGTCCTTCTCCAGTTTTTAATCGAGGCGGTGGTCCTGTCCAGCATCGGTGGGGTCATCGGCCTGGCGCTTGCGACCGGGGCATCCCTCTTTTTGTCCGGGCTGATGGGAATCCCGTATATCTTTGACCCGGGAATCAATCTACTGGCCTTTGCGTTTTCGGCTTTTATCGGAGTGGTATTCGGTTTTTTCCCAGCCCGAAGGGCCGCCGGTCTGAATCCGATCGACGCCCTGCGGCATGAATAAGAGGATGGAAAACCAAGTGCTTCATATGGTTTCGGTATCGCGGGTACGATCCAGTTCCATCAATGGCTCCATGAGATCGGCCATCATTTCGGCGGTGGGACTCGCGGCGAACATCTGAAGAAACGGGATTCCGGCGTCTCCGGATTCCGCGATACCCGGATCGATGGGAATCGAACCCAGAAACACCAACCCCATATCCGAGGCAATTTGCCGGCCGGCTCCGGAACGTAGAATCGGGGTAACCGCACCGCATTTCGGGCATACGAATCCGCTCATATTTTCCACAATCCCCAATACAGGCACATGCATTCGGCGACAGAATGTGACGGACTTGCGGACGTCCACGGCCGATACCCGCTGGGGCGTGGTCACAATGACCGCGCCGTCCAGAGATCCGATCAGTTTGATGACGGAAAGTGGCTCGTCTCCGGTCCCGGGTGGAGAGTCAATGATCAGGTAGTCCAAATCCCCCCATTCCACATCCTTCAGAAATTGCCGAATGACTCCGGTTTTTAGAGGCCCCCGCCATATAACGGCATCATCTCCGGTTTTCAGAAGAAACCCCATGGACATGACCTTGATTCCTCCCACATCCACCGGTATCAACCCCTCTGCCGTGGTTTGTAAGGTCTGGTTTTCCAGCCCCAGCATGGTGGGGATACTGGGCCCGTGGATATCCACATCCAGCAGGCCGACCCTTTTTCCGGACAGGGACAAGGCCGCCGCCAGATTGACAGCCACCGTACTTTTCCCCACTCCGCCTTTCCCCGAAAGGATAATGATTTTATGCCGGATCCGGCAGAGACGGGATTGAAGCTTCCGTCTGTTTTCAAACTCGTCGTCGTTTTCACCCGGATTCCGTTTTGCGGCAGAGCAATTTTTTTTATCACAGGTATCGCACGGCATTTTCGACCGATCGGAATCATCCTTAACGGATTGGGTATCCATCAAAGCCCCCTGATGCTGAAGTTTTTTTTCCCGGTTCTCCATATACTCCGATCCCCGAATCCATGAAACAGACTCCTTCCCGCGGGACGCCGCGACTGAATTCAGGAAATCTGAGAATACCCTTGTCTGTCAGGGAATCCTGTTGATTGTCTCCTGAATGGTTTGCAATTGCCGCTGCAACTCCTCGACCTGTTTTTTCAGGGACTCGGCTGTCTCCCCCGCCGATACGGGAGGTTCCATACCACCACGAGGCCCGGCCAGCCATCTTCCCATACCACGGCCTCCTCCCTGTCTGCTCCCCATTCCGCGACCCATGCCAATTCCCATTCCCTGGCCCATTCCCCGGCCACGTCCCGTTCCCCCACGGCAGCGTCCCAACCAAGCGGAGGTGCCTGGTACCTGACCAGCGGTGGTGCTTTTCCCAAGGGTTTCCATCGGCACCGGGCCTGCACCGTCTTGAAACCCTCCGGCCTGGAATTTTTCCACAGCCTCCCTCACGGTTCCTCTTTGACCAGGAACCACCATCACACCGGCGGCCGAAAAAACCGATATGGCATTCGGACCGCAACTGCCCGTCAGCACAGCCTGGGCTCCCTTGGAAATAACGAATTGAGCCGCCTGGATACCCGCCCCGCCGCCAAGAGCTGCGCTCTCGTTGTCATGGCAAACGCAACTCATGTCATCCGTATCCACAATGACGAAACAGGCGCATCGCCCGAATCGTGGATCGATCACGGCATCCAACCCTTTTCCGGTGGAACTGACAGCTACTTTCATGATCATACTCCTTTCATCCATCCAATTTCATATTTGGTTGTTTTTTGACCTGCCCAATCAAAATTTTTTATTTGTTTTTCCCTACTCCCAATAAGAAAGCAATTATCATGCTATTCATATTAAACTGGCGGGATAATGTTTTTATAACAATGAATTTATTGTAAAACCAATACGGTTATACAGAATCGCCAAGAAAGGAAAGTAGCTTTTTGAATACTATTTGGAAGGAATTAAGTTGCAGGTTTGCATCTCTTTGACAAGATAAAACAACCCGCGTTTACCACCGGGAAAGAAGTCGACCCATTGATCAGATCCAGACAACAGGCCATGAATGAACCCATGTGGGTTTTAGCGAACCCTCTCCCTGGTCAGAAATTGGGGAACCTGATCTTTTCTCATGGTAGAAATCCGCTGCAGCAAATCAAAGGAAACTTCTTCCAAACCGTAATTCTGCCGCAGATCCTCGATCATACGAATCCACAGGGACGCTGTCATTCGAGCATCCGCGAGAGCCCGGTGAAACTGCCCGTCCGTTTGGATTTGTGTGTATTCTATCAATGACTGGAGGTTATGGCTGGGAGCCTTTGGGTAAATCCGCCGGGAGATCAGCATGGAACAGGCAAACTCCTGTTTCCGGCATTTTCCGATCCGTCTCAGTTCGGCATCCAGAAAACGCCGGTCGAATCCCGCGTTATGGGCAACCAGATGATGATCCGCCATAAAATCGATAAACCGATGCATTACCTCCGAAGAAGCCGGAGCTTGTTGAAGCATCCGGTTGGTGATTCCGGTATAGGCTGAGATAAAACCGCTGATACGCATTCCAGGGTTGATCAGGCTCTGGAAATGATCCACGATGGAGCCATCCTGCACCAGAACCGCCCCGATTTCAATAGCCCTGTCTCCACAATTCGGAGAAAGGCCCGTGGTTTCAAAATCGATCACCAGAACGCTTTCCATAAAATTCCCTAGGCTTTGGCATTGCTTGGCCGACTTTCATAACCGCCGCCGTTTGGCCGGAGATTCCAGAATTCATCCGACTGCAAAATATACAATTAGGGAAATATCAAGACACTTCCATTCCGTCAAGGAGTATGGGCAGGATTTCGAAAAGGATGGGGTGGCCGGTGTTTTCCTGATTTCCGATCAAGGCACCGACCTGGTTTTGGATATGGTTTTGGCCATACACAACGAGGTTGACCATACCAACACCGCAATTAGGACGGATATGAGAACTCCCATGGATGCGATGGAGATCAAACCGTATTGCCGGGTCAACCATCCGACAATTGGAAATGAAACAATCATGCATATCCGTGCCAACGTCGACTGGATCGAGGAATAGGTGGCACGCAAACTGCTTTCCATACGCTCGTTGATGAAAGATCCCAACTGGATGGAAACACCACGAATGATGAAAAAAGTAATCACAATGGACGGAAGTATCAGACAGGGATACACACGGATTCCGGTATGCAGTAACCAAGATGCTGCGAAAAAACCCCCAACCAGGGATGGAAACCCATGCTTAGAGCGGGAAATAGCCGGTGTCCATTTTCCTGCAAGCGATTGTGTCAATAGAATCAGTACAAAAAGAATACTATAGCGATACCCACGGGTATCCTGTTCCGTCCATATGGCGACTATCGGCTGCCAGTATTGAATCGCAGTCTGGTAATACAACATGAGCAGAATCCCGGAGCAAAAAACCAAGGCAAATTCTGTATTTCTCATGGTGAATTTGGATCCAATCACGGAAAGGTCTTCCCGCAGTCGCTTCCAGGACCCGGACACCCGTTTCACCGGTGAATCCTCCGGTAGATCCTTTACAAAAGAACCCAGAAAAACAACCTGGACAAACAGGAGAAGTGCTCCCACCCACCATATGGACGAAGAATCCACTCGGATAAATAATCCACCGGCCAATGCCGCCGCAGACATCACCAGGAATTGATATTTCACATAGGTACTGATGATCTTTTCGATGCTCACGGCAGGCTGTTCTTTGAGGCAGGTATCCACCAACAAGGCGTCATAGGCTCCGTTAAACAACGCCAGTGAAACGGCGTTACACACCTCAGCCGCGTAGAACCATCCGATCGAGGGCGCCCAAGCCGTCATCGCCAGCCATATTGCGCCGAAAAACACCCCGACAATAACGGAAAACCGCCTGCTGTACCTGTCCGCAACATATCCCAGCGGGACATCGCTCAAGAGAATCACCAGTGCCTGCAATCCCTTCAGATAGGCAATATCCGACAAATCCAGTCCATGGTGAATCAGATACAAGGTGGAAAATCCGCCGATCAGCATCCGACTGCTGCTGAACCAGATACCATATATCATCAATTTGACGGAAGTGCTGAACATACCGGGCATCCTGTTTGCCGGGAACAATCCTGAACCTCAATTCGCAATTCGTTTGTCCAGATACCGATTCTTCGGTTTTGGGAACCGATTGTTCCAAAATTACCCAGATATTTGAACGCATCCAATACACCGCATCCGGCGGCCATCAGATTCAGAGGTCCGTAGGAAGGAGCCTGATAATCCTGGTTGACCGTCTGCAGCAACATGTTGATTTTTGAATCTTTGCTATGGGTTGCGGAGATGATCGGTCGGCATGCCAAACATCCGGTTTCACCGGGAATGACAAAAGGCCCCCAAACGACAATATCCTGAATATATCCGATCGGTAAAAACGGCATCCGCCTGTCGACACAAAATAGGTTCACCCAATACAAAATTTCTCTGGGTGTATCCGCTGTCAGAATCAACAAATCGGCATCCGGCAATTGCTCCAAGTCGTTACGGCTGCCAATCTGAATAGGCAACAGGTCGATGGAAAGCTTTTCTTGTTGCCGATGTAACTTTCGGGAGAGGATGTCTACTTTCCTTTTACCAACGTCCTTTTCATCATAAATCCACTGCCGGGTTAAATTGCTCAGCTCGACCGAATCCCCATCCACCAGTGTCAATTTCCCTATACCTCCAGCTGCGAGGACAGAACTGACCATACAGCCTATACCCCCGCACCCCAGAACAATGGCGTGTTTTCCGGATATATGGTGTTGGACAATTTCCGGGTGGCATTCATACAAATTATAAAACAAAATATGCCGGCTAAATCTTTCATGCCGCTGATACAAATTTTCAGCTATCAATAAATGATTTTCAAGCAGGCCGTGAATGATCGTCTTGGCTGTCACAATGTCCATTCCCTCATATACCAGCCTTTTTTCAACATATTCCAGAGACCGGGGGCTTTTGAAAAAGCTGGCTGCCTTCAACATGTTTTTTTGAAACTCAGGCGGTACGATTCTCTGCTGAATGGAACCAAAACCAAAAAATAAAATGTCATTCTGAAAACCCGCTCGCACGTAGGGCGCTAATATGTATTTTTCCAATTTTTCTGACCCGATACAGATGTGTTTTCCAAAACCGGACACCGGTTACAACAAACGAAGGAACACAATCAGTCCGTTATGTTGCAACCGGTCGACAATGATTCACTGAATTTTAATTGGAGCCACAATCGTTCATTCCTATCACCTCCTTGCAATATAATGTATAAATACGTTTCGTAATACGTATAATTTTTTGGGTTGTCAATACCAAAGAGAAATATTAATTTTGTCATGGCCATCCCCTTTTTTTTCGAGAAGCCCAATGTGAAAATTATGTACCGGGACCATCCCCGCGTGTGCGGGGGAACCCAATGCGAGCTATATCGTTGTTGAAAACCGAAACGTACCCCAGAACAGAAACATCCTTTCCG
>CAZTKB010000181.1:0-7151 GCA_964614125.1 uncultured Desulfobacterales bacterium
TTGGCCATGGTCATTCCCCTCCCGAGGGTATCAAAGCAGATTGGGCGTCTTTCAGTAGCCGGCTGAGCAGGTGTTCATCCCGACTCGCCTGCGCGGATTTGATTTTATGGATCCACATGGCGTTCAGATCGTGTTTTCGTTTGTTCCGGTATTGGACAATCAGTTTTCGGCATCCGTCATCGGTCCATTCCGGTGTCTGGATTGACAGCCGGGCGATTAGTCTCCGTTCTTCCGGGTCATTCGTAAGTTCCATCGCCGCGGTGGACAGGGCGGAGGGTGATATTTCATGGGACGCGTTCCGGCAGATATCGAGAATGCTCTGCACGATGCGCCGGCACAACGGATCGGTGACACATGCGAGGAATTCTTCGGCCTCCACTTCCACCGCGGTTTTGGGAACCTGCAGCATCATCATCACCAGGTGGCGATCCATTCGGTTGGATGGTTCGGCGATCTCCGTGCGAGGTCTTTCAAAGGGACGCACGGCGGCTGCGGACCGGCGAATCCGCTCCTGGATGGCGGACTCCGGAATTCCGGTTTTTTCGGAGAGTTCCCGAATGGCGGACAGCCGCAGCAATCCATCCACGGATTCCAAGGCTGCAAGCGGCTTTTCGAGGTCGTCGATCACCCGGATTCTTCCATCGGGTGTCAACCCATGCCGGGTGATTGCGACGTCAATGAGAAACGAGAACACCCCTTGGGCCTTCGTCGCGGCATCACGGAAGGCTTCGGGTCCGAATTCATTCAGGTAGGTGTCTGGATCATGCCCGTGGGGCAGGACGAGAATCCGGATGTCGTCAAATCGTTTTTCGGATTGGAACAGGTCAATGCAACGGGCCGCCGCCTTGATGCCGGCCTGATCGGAATCGAAGACCAGAACGATTCGGTTGGCCAGGCCTTTGAGAATGCGGATATGTTCGCCGGTCATCGCGGTGCCCAGGGTGGCGATCGAGTTGCAGATTCCGTCCCGATGCATGGCCAACAAGTCCATGTAGCCTTCGGTGATAAAAACCTCTCCGGCCTGCCGGCTCATGTTCCGGGCGCGGTGCAGTCCGTACAGACTGCGGCTTTTTTGGTAGATCGGCGTTTCCGGCGAGTTCATGTATTTGGGTTTGGAGTCGTCCAGTACCCGTCCTCCCATGCCGATGATCCGGTTCTGGCCGTCGTAAATCGGAAACATGACCCTGTTTCGGAACCGGTCAAAATGCCCCCGGCCGTTTTTCCGGGGAAGGATCAGCCCGGAAATTTCTGCCGCTTTTGGGTCGACCTGGTGTCTGCGGAAATGGCGGACCAGGCCTTCCCAGTCGTCAGGTGCGAATCCGAGCAGAAAGGTGCGGATGAGTTCGGGGTTCAGACGTCGTTGGACCAGATAATTCATACCGGATTTTCCGGCTTCGTGCCGCATCAGGATGTTGTGATAGAATTCCGCGGCCAGGCGGTTGATTTCAAACAGAAGGTCGTTGGAATTTTCGGAAGCCCTGACACGGGAGTCGGATGGCGTTTCGACGAGTGTCACACCGTATCGTCTGGCCATCATCCGCGCCGCCTCGGCAAATGGTATCGCCTGGTGCTTCATGACAAAGGAAAAGACATCCCCGCCTTCTCCACAACCAAAACAATAGAAAATCTGTTTTTCCGGGGATACGGTGAACGAAGGGGTTTTTTCGGAGTGAAACGGACAAAGGCCGGTGAAATCTTTTCCTGTTTTTTTGAGCAGCACGACATCGGAAATGATTTCCACGATATCGGCCGCTTTTCTGATCTGATCGACTGTATGTTTTGGGATAACCATCGACACGCTTCCGCCTTCTCTGGTGAACCCGAAACCGGATGGTAACCAATCCGAGAAAAATTATCAATATTTATAGGATTTTTTTCCGGATGTCAAGGTTGTTTTTCGGCCTCGGATGGTATGAACACCCCGTTCGCCAAAGTAACCATAAAACCGTCTTGGTCAACCCCGCAAAGATTCATAAAAAGCATCCGGGTAATCTTCCAGCCGCAGCCGGATCCATTCCAGAATTTCCTCCGGGCTGTGAAAGGTTCCGGATCCGATTCCCGGACAGGAACAACGGGTTTTTTCCCAGGCCTCACAGGATCGGAGGGTGGAAAGCCAGAATGGAAAGGCCCGGCAGGAAAGGGGGCGTACCCGATAAATCCGGCATCCGGAATTTTCAAAAAACTGGCAGGCTCCATCTGGTTTTTCCAGTATGGAGAGGCCTTCCGGTGTGATTCGGATGTATTGGGAGAGAATCTCTTCGTCGGTACACTCCAGGTGCCGGGCGATGTGGCGGACTTCTTCCCGCGTGACCCGGATCAGCCCGGGATCTCCGGTGCAGCAGGCGCCGCATCGCCGGCACTGGAAGCGGATTCCGGATGCAAACACAGTTCCGGAGGTGTCCGGTATATGTGGTTCCATCGGCTGATTGGCAGGCGAGGTCTCTTTCATCGGATATTCCGGGAATCGGGAGAACGGGAACGTATGGGATCAATTGAATGGGATGAATTATAAAATTTGTTTAATACAATAAGTACCGAACAATCGCATGTCAACCATTCCGGTAGGGTATGCCCCGGGATACCCGGTTCAGGTTCATCGCTGTTTTTCCTTTTCTTTCCATTCGGATATCGGTATGATTCGCCCCCCGGTGAAACGGGAAATCCGGACAAAGGAAACGCATCGGCCATGACAACGCACCACGACGCCCCGCTTCGAATCGGGCTTCTCAGTTATCGCAGCAACCCTTTCTGCGGCGGCCAGGGGGTTTATGTCACCCATCTGGCCCGCGCTCTGCAGCAGCTCGGACACCATGTGGAGATCATCAGCGGGCCTCCGGATCCCATGGTGCCGGAAGGGGTGTCCCTGACCCGGCTGCACGGTCTGGATCTCTACAACCCGGAGGATCCGTTCCGCATGCCGTCGCTGTCGGAACTCTCGGACCCGGTTAATTTTCTGGAGTGGACCGGGGTTTCCACCATGGGGTTTCCGGAACCCTTTACGTTCGGCATCCGTGCCTACCACTATCTTCGCAACCGGATCCAATCCTATGACGTGATCCATGACAACCAGAGCCTTTCCTATGGGGTCTGGTTGATCGGGAAACGGATGCCGGTGGTTGCGACCATCCATCATCCGATCACCGTGGACCGGGCTCTGGATATCCGGGCATCCCGGTCCTTTGTCCGGAAACTGAAAACGATGCGCTGGTACTCTTTTATCGGGATGCAGAAACGTGTCGCGCGCAGCTTGGGCCATATCGTCACGGTATCCCGATTTGCGATGGGAGACATCATCAGAGAATTCCGGATGGACGAATCGCGGTTCCATGTGGCTCCCAACGGCATCGACACCAAGCGCTTTTATCCCATCCCGGAAATCCCCCGGGAGCCGGGGCGGATCATGGTGACCAACAGTGCCGATACCCCGTTGAAAGGGCTGGCGCATCTGCTGGTGGCGATCCGAAAGATGGCTCTAACCCGGGATATTCATCTGGTGGTCATCGGCTCACCGCGGTCGGACGGCATGATCGAGACCCTGGTCCGGGACCTCGATCTGGGAGATCGGGTCTCCTTCACCGGCCGGGTCTGTCATGAGGAATTGGTGCGCCAGTACGCCAGGGCTTCGGTGGCGGTGGTTCCATCTCTCTATGAAGGTTTCGGCCTTCCTGCCGGAGAGGCCATGGCCTGTGCCGTGCCGGTGGTCAGCACCACCGGCGGCGCGCTTCCGGAAGTGGTGGGGGATGCCGGGATCCTGGTTGCGCCGGGTGATCCCCGGGAACTGGCGGATGCCCTCTGTGGTTTGCTGGACAATCCGGTCCGGGCAGCGGAACTGGGCTGGAAAGGTCATCGGCGGGTGAGAAAACGGTTTACCTGGGAGAATGCGGCCCGAAAAACGGTCGACGTGTATCGGATGGCCATCGATGCGAACCGTTGACTGCTCTCGGCTGGTCCTGTTTCCCGGCGCACGAGTCCTGGATATCGGCTGCGGGACCGGGCGGCATTGCGCGGCGGCCCTGGAAATTCCGCAGGCCTGTGTGGTAGGAATGGACACCTGCCGCAAAGATTTGTGTGAGGCCTCCACGCGTCTTCGGCTTCATGAACAGTGGGGGCTGGCGTCCGGCGGCACCTGGTCCCTATTGGAAGGGGACGCTCTCCATCTTCCTTTCGGTTCGGGGATATTTGATGCCGTGATCTGTTCCGAGGTGCTGGAGCATATTCCGGATGACAAAAACGTGCTGCGGGAAATCCATCGGGTGATGAAACCCGGCTCCATCCTCGCACTCAGTGTCCCCCGATATTTTCCGGAACGGATCTGTTGGGCGCTTTCGCCGTCCTACCGGCAAACTCCGGGCGGGCACATCCGCATCTACCGGAAAAAAGAACTCATCGAACGCCTGAGACAAGCCGGGTTTTCGATTTGTGGCAGGGGATATGCCCACAGCCTTCACACCCCGTACTGGTGGCTGAAATGCCTGGCGGGACTGGATCGGACGGATCACCCGGTCATTCGGCTGTACCATCGGTTTCTCACGTGGGATATGATGGAAAGGCCGGTTTTTTTCCGTTACCTGGAACGGTTTCTGAATCCGGCGCTGGGGAAAAGCCTGGTGCTGTATGCCGTCCGGTCCAATACTGCGTGACAGCCGGAATCGTACCGCTTACCGGTCGGATCAAAACCCCGGCAACCGCTTTCGCAACTCGGCGGTGAACGCTGTATCCGCGGACAGCGGGCCGCCGTCCAGGCTTACCGCCGACACCGGCCCCATCAGAGAGTTGGTGAGGATCACCTGGTCTGCGGAAAAAAGGTCCGAAACGGTTATTCCCTCCTGTTGGACCGCATAGCCGGAGGCAGACAGCAGCCGGCAGACTTCCTTCTCCATGATTCCGGCCAACACGTGCGGGCTGCGGGGGACGCAGACGGTTTTTCCCCGGATCAGCAGCAGGTTGGCGGTGGCCCCCTCGGATACGGTTTCATCCGGGTTTACAATCAGGGCTTCATCCGCTTCCCGGTTTTCCGCCCACCGCCCGGCTTCGTGATAATACAGGTAATTGCAGGTCTTGTGATCCGCCAGGGGACTCTGGCGAGGGTGAGGATACACCGCCAGGCGCAACCCCGGAGGGCCGGGACGGTCCAGTCGGTGGCGATAGGGTCGTGCCAGAACCGCGAGATCCACCGGAGCCCCCCATTCCTCCGCGTTGCGTCGAAGGGCCATGATGTTGACCGCTGCAACCGTTGCCGTCAGTTGGTTGGCTTCCAGCACCTGGAAAATGACGGCATCCCAGGTGATATCGGCAGGGGGAAGCGCGAATAATTCTTGCCAGGAACGGTGAAACCGATCCAAGTGGGCATCCAGAAAGCGGGGTTGTCCGTTGTCCGCGCGGATGGTCTCGAAAACCCCGAATCCATAGCGGACCCCCGGTCCGGTAATGGGGATGCGTGCATCCTCCTCCGAAATCATCCGTCCGTTGCACCAGGCATACCCGGACCGGCGGCGGATAACCGGGGTTTTTTCGAAAATTTCCATCAGGGTCCGGCCCTTGTGCAGGGTCTCCTCGTATTCGTCCGCCGGGTCGGAATCGTACACGATTCCGCCTCCCACGGAAAACAGAATCCGGCCACGGTATATGGTGGCGGTGCGGATGGCGATGGACCAATCCAGCGTGTCGTGGAAACTGATGTATCCGATCGACCCGGTATAGATGTGACGGCGGACGGGCTCCAGTTCGTCAATGATTTCCATGGCACGGATTTTCGGACATCCGGTGATTGATCCCCCGGGAAACACCGCCCGGATCAGGTCCACGGCATCGGCTTCGGGTTCCAGGACCCCTTCCACGACCGACACCAGGTGATACACGTTTCGGTAGGCTTCCACCCGCTTGTGGGCCGTGACCGAAACCGTGCCCGCCCGGCACACCTTCCCGATATCGTTCCGCAACAGATCCACGATCATCGATAGTTCCGCGTCGTCTTTCAGGCTGTGGACCAAATCGGCCCGCAGACGTTTGTCCTCTGCCTCGGTGTTCCCGCGCGGCCTAGTGCCTTTGATGGGTCTGGTTTCCACCCGGTCCCCGGTTCGTTGGATGAACCGTTCCGGAGACGTGGAAACCAGGTGGTGGTCTCCGGCGTGGATATAGGCAAAAAACGGGGCCGGGTTTTTCCGGTACAAGGCCGCAAAGAGGCTGAATGCGTCTCCATCAAAGGGCATCATGAATCGCTGGGACATGTTGACCTGGTACACGTCTCCGGCTGCAATGTATTCCCGGATCCGGCGGATGGCGTCCTCGTAGTCCGGACGGGTGAAACCGGAGGTAAAACCGCGGCTGTCCCCCGAGAACGGGGGAAGGGAGGGAGGGGGGGCATCCGCCAAAAAATCCCACCAGGCCGGGTCGGTTTCCGGCAAGTTCTCCAGCGGTTCGGATGGTTCGGTTCGGCAGAGCCAGCGGACAGCTTCCGTTTTGTCCTCCACGACGATGATCTGGTGCGCATACAGGACCAACAGCGGCAGGTTCAGATCATCCACCGAGGTTCGGGGCAGTTCTTCGATGCAATCCTTCAGGTCATAGGCCAGGTATCCCAGCAGGCCGGATGCGATCGGCATAAAAGCGGGAATTCCTACCCGTTTATCGGACGGAATGGTTAATTGCTTCAGAATTTCTTGGAGTCCATTCAGCGGGTCCATTTGCAGAACCGTTCGGCATGATCCCTCGGTCAGCTGGAGCTCGTTTTTTCGCCCCACCAGGCTCAGCCAGGGATGAATCCCCAATATATGGTACCGGGCGCTGTCGGCTTCTCCTCCGGAGACCAGCGCCACGGTTCCGGGAAGGTGGGTGAAACGGGAACATAGGGAAATGAAATCCTCCCGGATTTTGATCGGTTGGATGTGAACGGTGATGTTGTGGGATCTCAGCATGGCGGTCCTGAAAACGGGCCGACCGGCCCGGTTGAGGGATTCAAATTGTTGGTTTCGGATGATTATACCCCTTTCGCGTTGGGTTGGCGACAGTTTTCCTGGAAATCCCGATGCCCCATCGATGGTCGGTACCCTTGCTCCGGATGTTTCGACCGGCCTGGCAGACGGGTACCCCCGTGTAAGTCCGTGTTTGTCCATGGTGTCCATGGCGTTCACTGCACCCTGATTCGGCCATGC
>CAZTKB010000182.1:0-7139 GCA_964614125.1 uncultured Desulfobacterales bacterium
CCCGGGTTTGGGGGAGGAGCAGGACCTCCAATTTTTCCCTCCCCCCTGGCGGGGGAGGGTCAGGGTGGGGGGGCAAAGCGGGGCTTGGACGGAACCCCGGTTATTTTTGTTTGGTGGTTGTATAACCTGTCAATATGAATTATAATATAATGTTTTTATATATTGCCGAAAATCTATCCCCAAGCTCCCCGGGACGGCGGTTTCGAATGATTTCCGCCCTGCGGAGACGGATAAAAGGAATGCGTTATGTTGCTAGACGAATGGATGGGTTTGGTTCACCGCTTGACCGTGGAAGATAAAACGGTGGTTCTGGTGGGAACCGCCCATGTGTCCAAAAGCAGCCGGGATCTGGTCAAAGAGGTGATTGAAGCCGAGCAGCCGGATACGGTGTGTGTGGAGCTGTGCCAGTCCCGGTACCAGTCCATGCGGAACAAGGATCAGTGGCAGGAAATGGACATCGTGAAGGTTATCCGGGAAAACAAGACCTTCCTGTTGATGTCCAGTCTGATCCTGTCGTCCTTTCAAAGGCGGATTGCAAAAAATCTGGATATTCAGCCGGGAGCCGAAATGCTTCAGGCCATGGAAAGCGCCGATTCGATCGGGGCCGAAATCTGTCTGGCCGATCGGGATGTGCGAACCACCCTGACCCGGGCTTGGCGGACCATGTCGTTTTGGGGAAAAATCCGGTTTCTGACGCAGTTGTTCTACTCCCTTCTGGAAGCGGATGATATCTCCGAGGAGGAAATCGAGCGGATCAAACAACACGACGTGATGGAAGGACTCATGGCCGATATGGGAAAATACCATCCGGACCTGAAGCGGATCCTGATCGACGAACGGGATGAATTTCTGGCTCACCGGATTTCTCATGCGCCCGGGAACAAAATCGTCGCCGTGGTCGGAGCGGGACACATCCCCGGTATTCTGAACAACTGGAACCGGACGGTGGATATTTCCGCTCTGGAGGCACTTCCTGCACCCGGCAAAGCGGCTGGGTATGTGGGGTGGGGCCTGTGCATCGCGGTGATCGCGTTATTCATCGTGGGGTTTTTCCAGGGCGGTATGACCGCCGGAGCGGATATGATGACCCGATGGGCGTTGGTCACGGGAGTATTGGCCGGCTTGGGGACCGCGGCGGCGTTCGGCCATCCCTTGACGATCCTGTCTGCGATTCTGGCGGCGCCTCTCACCACCATCCATCCCCTGATCGCGGTCGGGTGGGTGGCCGGGTTGGTCGAGGCATTCTCCCGGAAGCCCCGGGTCAAGGATATCGAAGACCTCCCTACCGATATTTTATCGGTCAGGGGTTTCTGGAAAAACAAGGTGACGCGGATCCTGCTGGTGGTTATTTTCTCCAATATCGGAGGATCCCTGGGGACGTTTATCGCCATTCCCATGATGGTACGGATGATGGCATGAGCGGTTTCCACGTTGTTTCATCGGAACGAGGAGAATCGATCGACCTGGCCTTTTCCGCTGACGGACGAAAGCTGGTGGGAACGCTGTATCAACCCGCCGCCCAGAACCCCCCGATCGTTTTCGGGAGCCACGGACTGTTGGGAACCCGAAAATCCCCCAAACAAATCGAAATGGCTCGGTTGTGTCTGGCCAACGGCTGGGCGTTTTTTTCTTTCGATCACCGGGGATGTGGTGAGAGCCAAGGCGGTTCCTCCGATACACCGGATTTTGCGGGGCGCTGTTCCGACCTGAAACATGCCGTGAAATTTATTTTGAAACGATATGATTTCAATGCTATGGTAGGATTGTTCGGAAGCAGCATGGGAGGAGCGGTCTGTTTGGGGGTTGCCTCCGACATTCCGGTCCGCTCCCTGATCGTCTATGCGGCTCCGATTCGTACCGGCCCCTTACCCGGAATGGACGCCGCAGGGGAGTTACCGGTGGATATTCCGGGCGTTCCTTCCGGAGTATGGCGGTGTCCCGCCTTCCATTTCGATATGACAGAACACCTTTCCCGAATTCGGCATATCCTGATTGTTCACGGGGATGCGGATCCGGTCGTTCCGGTTTCCCATGCCCGTGAGATATATGAAGCAGTGGGAAATCCCAAAAAACTGATGATATTGAAACAGGGGGACCATCCCATGAGTCGTCCTGTTCATCAGAAGCAATTCTTTCAGGAGGCCGGAGCATGGTTCCGGCGAGATTTCGCAGGCATCTGATCCATCCGGGATAAGCCGCCGGTTCCGCCCGGCCGGGCGGATCTCCTGCCGTCGGCCTCTTTTCTCCATCAGGCAACCGGATTTTTCCGACATCACCCGAATTCCTTCTCCCGCAAAAAGGAGATCGTATGACAGAACCAATTTCCAGGCAGTTGGCCACCCGTGCCTTCGTCAAGATGGTGCTGCGAAGAACGGCCGCTCTCGTAACCTTGGCCGGATTGTTGTATGGTGTCACAGCCTTATTGTATGCCAGCCGAACGATCTACAAAGTCAAAATGAATTATGCCGTGGTGCTGGAACGGTTCGGGGGGAAACGGGACGCCATCACAGACGTGGGTTGGCATATCCGCCTTCCGTTTTTCTCCCGGATCGAGCAGGAAGTGGCCCTGATGAACCAGACCCTGTATCTGGGCGGTTCCCCGGAGCCGGTACGGGTAATCTCCCGGGAAACGGTCGCCTTGTGGGTTTCCGGCCTGTTGACGTATAAAATCACGGATCTGAACACCTGGGCCATCCAGAACCTGCAACCCCTGTATTTGCTGCAGGGGGATTATGACGGTATCGCCAAGGATATTCTGCAGGCCCAGGAAGTGAATCAGCTGATCAGCGGGCGGGAGGAGATCAAGGAGGATATTTTCACGGCGTTGAAATCCCGTCCGATCAATGAGGGTGGCCCCACGCTGGAGCAGAAATATGGAATCGAGGTGGTCAGCTTCGTATTGAAGGAGACGCGGTTCGGCGACAAACTGGTGGAAGCGACGGAGGAGAAGAAACGGCGGGAACTGATCGCCGAGGCCGAAAATTACGCCGCGGATCAGGAGGCCAGCCGGATCCGCAAACTGTATGCCGCCTACCTGGAAAGCATCCAGTCGCTCCAACAGGCGCTGGGAAGGCCCGACGGGTCTACCGACGCCGTGCTGCTCCAATTTCTGACCCAGCAGAAATGGGCCGGAGCTTATGAAAAGAATCCGGAAAGCCAAAGAACCTTTGTGATCCAAAACACGGTGGAACGGCCCGGCGTCATCCTTCCGCCGGATTCCGTCGCTCCCCGGGCTGCTGGAGAACCGTAATGCCGAAACGGATGACCAAAGAAATCCGCTATGTCAGCCTGCCGGAGAAGCGGATTCAGGAAATACAGGATCTGGTGAATTCCTGGCCCTATGAGACCAAGGCGTTCATGAGGTCCCGGTTGAACCAGTATAAACCTTCTACCGGCTGGTTCAATGTTCTGCTCGACGCCTTTTTGTCCCTGTTTCTGGAAGCTCCGGAAAGGCATTTCGGGATTCTGAAGGATCCCGATATCCTGACCGATTGGCAGCGGCGGTTTGAAATATCCGGCCAGACGAATCCGCTTCAGGCATGGAACAAAATTCTGGAGAAAGAGGTTTCGGCGCGGGATTATCTGTATCTTCTGCATCTGCTGGACAAAGAACTGACGGACGTTCATGTGCCGGTGGAACTCTCCGCGCTGTTTGAAAAAATCTATCGCGCCTTTATCCGGAAAGAGTTTCTGTCCGACCCGTCGGTACCCAAGGCCCCATTGATTTTATTTGTGGGTCCAAGCGGGAGCGGCAAAACATCCACGGTCATCCAGACAATGGAGAAAGTGATTTTTCTGAATCAGGTGGTCCCGGAGGTGGACCTGAAGCAGAAAAAGGAGGAAATCCTGGCCGGCGAAGCGTTCTGGAAAACGATCGAGCAGATCGATCCGACGCTGGCGATGGAAATATCCAGAAGGAGACGGTTGAAGCTGTTTCAGTTTCTTTCCCGCCTGCCGCTGATCCGTTGGGTCTTGAAACGATTCATCAGCCACGGTCTGTCCCAGCTCCAGGAACAGAGCCTGCCGGTGGATTATGCGATGGTCACTCCCAACGACTACCAGACTGCCTTGGCCGGGGAGCCCGGCAACTATTTCAAAAAGGCTTTGGGAGATCCCCGGAAAACCAGCATCCGGCATATCGAGGAGGCTCACAGCGCGTTCGGGAAGGCGGAAGGGAAAAACTCCGGGGTCGAGCGGCAACAGCGCACCCTGATTGATACTTCCAATATCGTCATCGACGAAATTATCAGCGGGCGGCGGGACTGCCTGCTGATTGCGACCACGGACCAGCCGGAACGGTTTGATTCCGCCATCTACCGGCGGTTTGTGGAAAAAGGGAAAATCATTGATCTGTCCGAATTCTGGAAAAACCCGGAAAACCTGAAGGAGGTCATCCGGCTGGAGCTTTTGCGAAACGATATCCGGATCACAGATGATCCGCTGGATGACTGCATCGTACGTACCCAATGCCTGTATTCCGAAAAACTGGATGCCACCGTCGAAAAAATTTATGCCATCTTCCGGGACCGGACACTGAAGATCACGCCCGCTTATGTTCGGAAACTGATCCATTCCCTCATTGAAATCCGGGGCGGGTTCAGTCCGGATTACCTCGATGACAGCCTGCTCGTCCGTCAGGCCTTCGAGTTGGTTGCCAAAAATGCTTTCGGCGATTTGTTCGACAAGGTGGTCAACCGGATGGACCGGAATGTCCACTGGGACGACTATGTCGGCAAAATCAAGGATCTGTTTTCCGAGATGTCCAACAACTGTCTGTATTACGGAGTCAGCGAGGAGAAGGGCGTGGTCCTGAACGGCCCTCCGGGGAGCGGCAAAACGTTTCTGGCCCGGACCTGGCTGAGTGAGAACCGGGATGTGCACGACATCGCCACCAGTCCCAGCGCGCTGCAGGATCCGGCCAACCCCATCGACGGGGCGGTCGACAACCTGGAAAAGGTATACGATATCGCCAAGATGATTGCTCCGACCGTGGTGTTTTTCGACGAAGGAGACGCATTGGCGCCCCGACGAAGCGCTTCCGGGGGGTCCCCGTCTGACAAGCTGACCAACAAATTTTTGAGCCTGATCGACGGGGAAATTCCGTTGAACCGGGTATTCACGATTTTGACGACCAACCGGCTGGATATCCTGGATCCGGCGCTCATCCGGTCCAAGCGGCTGAAAGTCCTGGAGGTGTCCGGGCATCTGCGGCAGAAGGATATATGGGATATTATCCGTCTGACCCTGAAAGATGCGCCGCTTTCTCCGGGAATTCATATCGAGACCATCGTGGAAATGGCCAAAGGGATCTGCAACACGCCGGCGGACTATGCCGCTTTTGTGGAAAAAGCCAGATCCCTGCGCAGTACCGAGTTCGAGGTGATCCTCCGTCTTCGGGAAATGGCCGCCGAATCCCTGGAAATCCAGGAGAAATTCATCAAGTTCAACTTCAAGACCCTTCTGGGCGTCCTGGAAGCCATTGACGCCCCTCAGTCGTTGAAATCCGAGGTCAAGGGGAACCCGTCGGCGTGGTTGGATCAATATGCCACCGTCCTGGCGTTGCTGGCGGATGTGGGCGCCATGGAAAACTATCCCATCCGGATCTCCCATCTCCAGTCCGCACGTCAGGAGATTTCCCAGAGTCCGGTCAAGAAGGGAAAGGTTCAGTTGGATGAGTTCCTGGAGGCGGAGTTGAGCCAGGAACCTCAGGTTGGTTTCATCATCGGAGTGGGAGCCAACGATGTGAGCGGAGTGCTGCTGCCGATTGCCACCAGCCTGACCTACAGCCTTTCTCCGGAAAAGGTGTTGGTTACCGGTGCCGTGTCCGCGGGCGGAGGGGGCGGCGCGGATCTGGAAATGGCGGTCCAGATGACCCAGCAATCCGCCAAGGAAGCCCTGACCCTGGTGAAAAACTATCTCCAAAGCCTGGAACCCAAGGTCAGCATTCCCCGCCTGATGGGAGAGTTTCTGAATCAATACACCATCCATCATCAGCTCTTGACCGCTTCTTATAATGTCGGCGGGCCCTCGGCCGGATACGCCCTGGCTTTGAACACATTGTCCGCGCTGTTGCAGATTCCGGTATACCACGACTTTGGAATCACCGGGGCTCCCTGGACCAAGGGGGTGAAAAAAGCCGAAATCGGCGGGTCGGTCGTAATCGGGGGGCACAAGAAAAAAACCGAAAAAGTCCTGCTCTACCTCCGGCGGATGTATATGCCGTTGCAGAACTACAAAGACCTGGAGATGGATTTTCTGGTGAATTACTGGGAGCAGAACAAGGACGTGCTGGGAGTCACCAGTTTCGGTGACCTGGTTCCGGAGGTCATGTGGCTCAATCCGGAATACGAGGCGATTCTTCAGGAACTGATCGCACTTCGGATCGATTACAAGCTCAAAAAATACAAGGGGCACACGGCCAACGATGAGATCCGGGACCGCATTTTGAAAAACAAGAATCTGCTGAAGGAGCAGCTGGAAAGCAAGATCGTGGAACGCCTGGTTGCCATCCGGAAGTATCTCCGCAATCCGGTCAGCGATCCCCACCTGTCCCTGGAGGAAATTTTTATCGATAACGGGCGGAAACGGGTGTTTTCCATCGCTCCCCTGGTCAACTTCATCCAGAATCAGAAAAATCGGCTCCGGTGGCCGGGTAGAGACCGGGGATGATCCGGGGGCCATCCGCATCATCCGAGGCTTCCAGATCGTTCAGTTCGGTATCGAAAGCCGATTTTTTGGTGTCATACTCTTGGGTCAGGGTGTCTAGTTCGGTAAACAAGCGTTCTACGGCGGCTTCCGCCGCCGACAGCCGGAGGGAGATGTCGGCGATCCGGCGGCCGTCGCAAATACGGGTGGCCTCGGTCATTTCGTCGGCGGCTTCCGCTATCAGGCTTTCGTGTCGGATAATATCGGATTCCACCTTTTCGATTTGCAGTTCGAGAGGCTTGAGGGCTTTCGATCGGCGTGTGATGATTTCCGAACGAAGTTTGCGCATTTCCTTTCGGGAGGGTCGGGGGGAAGGGGTGTCGGTACTTCCGGTGGCCGATGCCGAAAGGTTTTCATCCGACCAGCCCACCTTATCCAGAAACCGCTGGTAGTCCCCGTCGAATACCGTGATTTGATCGTCCTGAAACACGATC
>CAZTKB010000183.1:0-6997 GCA_964614125.1 uncultured Desulfobacterales bacterium
TTGAAAGCGGCCGCCGATCTTCTGGACGAAACAACTCTTACCAGCGGTTCAGCGTTACAATTGGAACTGGAGAAAGAGCTGGGGAAGCTGGCCAGAAAGCGTCTGTTTCTTATGACGGGTGAGTCGGTTTCGGCCGGCATGCTTTCCCATCTGCGGCAAGAAATGGCCATGGACACCATTCCCGATTTCATACCCGTCCGATATGGGATTGTCGTGAGATTCTCCCACCAGCGGGTTTTGCCCACCGATATATTCCTATCGGAGGATTCTGTAGATATCGATTTTGATGAGCTGCAGAACAGCGCCTTGGATGCGGGAACACCAGTGAGGCTGTTGCATGTGACGCGGGATGGAAATTGGTGGTATGCCGCATCCGACATCAGCGGCGGATGGATTCATGCAGAAACGCTGGCATTCTGTAACCGAGAACAAGCCCGTCGATATATCCGTCCCGAACGCATGGCAGTGTCCATCCGGGCCAAATCCGATCTGTTCCTGGATCCGGAAATGACCCGCCATCATGAAATCATCCGAATGGGTGTGGTTCTGCCGCTGATCCACCGTAATTCAAATACCACGGAACTGCGGCTGCCATTTCGCGGGGCGGATGGAGCCCTGGAGGAAAAAACCGGCTATACCCGAACATCCGACCTCCATGAGGGGTTTTTGGACCCAACCCCCCGGACAATTATCCAGCAGGCTTTCGAATTGCTTCACGCCCCCTACGGCTGGGGTGGGATGTATGGAGAGCAGGACTGTTCCCGTTTCATTCAGGAGGTGTTCGCCACCACGGGAATCCGCATGCCCCGCAACTCCGTGGATCAGGCCAAGGTCGGAAGGCTCCCCATTCTGTTGCCCGGCCCCTCCGGTATCCCCGGCCGCATGGAATCTCTGGCAAACCATGCCATCGGAGGATCCACCCTGCTGTATCTGAAAGGACATATTATGCTGTACCTGGGCCAGGATGCCGGTCGGCACTACGTGATTCATTCCACCTATTCCTATCGCATGCCGGCCGGTGAAACAGATACGGTTGTCCGGGTCAACCGGGTTGCCGTAAGCGATCTTTTTCTGGGCCAGGGATCCCGGCGCGGATCTCTGGCGGACCGGTTGGTGTCCTTCCGAAACATCGGTTTCTGAATTCTTTCCTTTTATCCCAGCTCGGACCCAATCTTTTCGAGCTGTTTCAGGGTACCGGCCTGGTACACTTCACAAGGGTAATCCCGCGGCAGAATCTGTTTCAACATCCCGCTCAAGACCCGGCCGGGTCCGACCTCCACAAACACATTCACCCCGTCGACTATCAGCCGTTTCATGGAAGGATACCACTGCACCGGGCTGCATAACTGCCGGGTCATCACCTCTTGGATTTCGGAAGCGGTTTTTCCGTAATCCGCTGTGACATTCAACACGATATCTGTTGTCGGATCGGAAAAAGAAGTCTGCCGGAGAACTCCCGCAAAATCGGGTTCCGCCTCCCGGATCAGTTCGCTGTGCCAGGCACCGCTGACTTTCAGAGGAACCGCCCGGGCTCCGGACTGGGAGGCCAAACGGGAAACCGCCGCCACACCATCCGGTGTGCCGGTAATCACGATTTGCAGTTCGGTATTGTAATTGGCAACGGAAACGATTCCACCATCCCGGCGGACGGTGTCAACCATGCCCTGCACCTCGGTCAGAGACAGGCCGACTATGGCATGCATGGCACCCCGGTTCCGGACAGCCTCCCGGTGCATGAACTCCCCGCGCCGGAACACCAGGTAGAGGCAGTCGGAAAACGACAGCACCCCGGATGCAGCCAGCGCACTGTATTCCCCCAGGCTGTGACCGGCGGCGGCTCGCAGCCGCAGTCCGTACTGCCCCAAAATTTCCAGGCAAGCCAGGTTGACAACCGTGAGACAAGGCTGAAGGTGGACGGTTTCGGTCAGTTTTTCCATGGGACCTTCAAAGCAAAGGCGGGACACATGCATATGGGTGATATCATCCGCCATCTGAAACAATTCTCTGACCGTGGAAACGGCTTGGGCCATTTCTTTTCCCATGCCGACACTCTGAGAGCCCTGGCCGGGAAACACAAACGCAATTTTTCTGAAAGTCTGTTCTTCCATGAGTCCTTTTCACTATGGGAGGTTGACGAAGGATATTTCTATTCGGAATCCAGGTGAAACAACTTTCTGGTTACATCCAGATGCAGGGATCGGTTTCCCATGCACCCGTTCCGACGAAGATATGTCGTTGGATCGTGCAGAATCTTGTTGATCATGGCTTGCGTCATTCGCTGCATCGCCCGGATATCCTCCTCGGAAAGATGAGGCAGAGACGTCAGTGTCTTTTTCATTTCGGATTCGGCAATCTGCTCCAGCTTCTGATGAAGGGCGACGATCGTCGGGACCAACTCCAGGCTTTCGAGCCATTTTCGAAACTGTATCACCGCCTCATCGATGATCCGATTGGCCTTGACAGCTTCTTTCCGCCGGTCCTGAATATTATCCTCCACGACCCCCTTCAGGTCATCGATATCATAGACATAGGCATTGGAAAGACGGTTGATTTCCGGGTCGATATCCCGGGGAACCGCGATATCGATAAAGAAAATGGGCCGGTTTTTTCGGGCGCGCATCACAGCCTTCACCTGATCCTTCCGAATCACCAGTCCGGATGCGCCGGTGGAGCTGATGACAATGTCGGTTTCCGCCAAATTATCCGGAATTTCCTCCAAGGTCAGGGCTTTCCCCCGGAACCGTTCGGCCAGTTCCATCCCCCGTTTCAAGGTCCGGTTCGCTACCCGGATCTCACCGCATCGGTTTCGGATCAGATGTTCCACGGCCAGTTCAGCCATCTCTCCGGCCCCAATTAACAAAACCGGTTTGCCTTCCAGGGATCCGAAAATTTTTTTGGCCAGCTCGATGGCGGCATAGGAGATGGAAACCGCATGATCTCCAATGCCGGTTTCGGTCCGGACCTTTTTGGCGACCGAAAAGGTCCGGTGCATCAACCGGTTCAGAATGACTCCGGAAGTTTTTTTTTGGGTGGCGAGCCAGTAGGCGTCCTTGATTTGTCCCAGAATCTGAGGTTCTCCCACCACCATGGAGTCCAGACTGGAAGCAACCCGGAAGACATGCCGTATCGCCTGGTCCCCGTCGTGGCGGTACAGGTTATCCTGGAATTTATCCATGGAGATCCCTTTAATGGATGCCAGGCATCGGGAGGCATCCAGGCAGGCCGTATCTCCGGCAGAAGCGGTGAACAACAGTTCGACCCGGTTACAGGTGGAAATTAATACCATTTCGTCAATGGAGGGAAGAGCCCGGAACGTATCCAAGGCAGCGTCCGCCTCATCCGGAGAAAAGGCCAGGCATTCCCGCAACGCGATATCCGCGGTGTTATGATTCAATCCCAAAACAACGATATCGGGCATAAGTACATTCGATTGGTTGAAATCCAGATATAGCGACAAGATCCGCGGCCGGTGGTTTACACACGAGTAAAAACACCGTGATGTCCGGAAAGCAGGAAATTAACGCCGAAAAAGGTAAACAGAACCGCTCCGAAACCGATGATGGCCATGACGGCCGATTTACGGCCTCGCCAGCCGACCGAAATCCGTCCGTGAATCAGCGCGGCATACAGCAGCCAAGTGACTCCGGACCATATCTCCTTGGGGTCCCAGCTCAAAAACCTGCCCCATATCAGTTTGGCGTATACGAATCCGGTGATGAGTCCGATGGTGAGCAAGGTAAAACCGGCGACGATACAAACATACGCCGAGGCATCCAGTTTATCCAGGGAGGGAAGGCGATTATAAAAAAAACCACGGCGTTTCTTCTTGATAGCGTTTTCCTGCATCAGGTACAACACTCCCGCAATACAGGCCAGGGCGAAAAAAGCCTCACCCAAAAACACCGTGAGAACATGAAACACCAGCCAGAAACTTTTATAGATCCGGAGGTCCTGCGCGAAAGCCGGGAGCGGGTGGGACGCGATCAACATCCCTACCGCACAGGCAGGGGCCGCGAACACCCCCAGAATGCTCATGCGGTACCGATATTGAAATCCTAACAAAATTCCTGCCATTGCCCAAGACAACAAAGACAATGTCTCCCGAAGATTGGTCACCGGGAAATGTCCGCCGGCAACCCACTGATATCCCAAAACAAGGGTGTGCAAGGAAAAACCGGTCAGAAGGGTCAGAAACGCGCCGGCAAGAAATTCCTTTTTCTGCAAAAACAGGTGTAACAGATAGCAGATGGAACTGATCAGGTAGACAATGGTCAGGCCTATCAGAAAAAATTCCATTCCCTTTCCTTCAACTTCCCGAATGGGGTTGCGGATCTTCTTCCATCAAGACGTCAAATACAAATCCGTCTCCCAGAATTTCCCGCAACAATCGGTTTACCCCCGGAATATCCCGATCCCGGATCAAGTCCAGCAATCCGCGCCCAATCAGCCGCTCGAAGAGATCCTTATGTGCCTCCGGCTCGTGTTCCCGGCTGAGCAGGCGGTTGCGAACAGCCCCCATCAGTTTCAGAAAAACCTCGTATTCGGGTCCGAACCGGGTTTCCAGTTCCTTCCGCATATGTTTGGCAAAGGCCGGACTTTTGCCGGAAGTGGAAACCGCGATGACCAGATCCCCCCTCCGGATGACGGAAGGCAAAATGAATTGGCAGAGTTCCGGACGATCAGCGATATTGCATAAGACACCATAATGCCGACAGTCATCAAATATCTGGCGGTTAAGCACCTCGTTGTTGGTGGCGCCGATTACCAGAAAAGCACCCTTCACATCGAATCCGGCGTAATTTCGGAGAAAAAGGGTGATCTTTCCCGTATCCGACAACTCCCGCAGCATGTCAGTAACATCCGGGCTCACCACTGTGACCCGAGCGCCGCACTCCAGAAGCATCACCGCCTTCCGGGTTCCCACCGAACCGCCCCCTACAACCAGGCATGGCTGATTTTCGATATTCAGATTGATCGGGTAATATTTCATAATCTCATAAGATCCTGTGCGGCAACAATTGACCCATTATACGTTTTTCTGCATTCGGTTTCAATATCCACCAAATCGCATTCCGGGTAAAAATGGGTGAGAAGCAGTTTTTTTACCCCCGCGGCAGCGGCGATGGAGCCTGCCAGCGAGGGCGTCAGGTGCCCCGGGACTTTCCGGTTATCCGGGAAAGAACACTCGCACACGAGCAAATCGGCGTTCCGGGAAAGCTGAACCAGATCGCCGGTGGTATCCGTGTCTCCGGAAATGACCACCGATGCTCCCGACGGGCTGGTAATACGGTAGGCGACGCTCTCCGGATTGTGCGGTACCGGTGTCGACCGGAGAAACCATTCGCCGAACCGAATTTCGTCCGGGCCTTGTACAGACAGTTCATGGACCACCAGTATTTCGGAGCCCAGATCCACCCAATGACCATAGAGGCCGACCAGCGCTTCCAAAAACTCATGAATACCCACGCCCGCAACCAATGTCAACGGCGTGGTCCTCCGCCGGCTTGCCGGATACTTGGAAGCAAACAGAAACGATGCCAATTCCCCCGTGTGATCCGGATGAAAATGGGTGATACAGATATGGGTAATCTCATGAATGGACATGCCGCATTCCATCAACCGGCGTATCGTACCAGCGCCGATGTCGACCAGAATCCGGTCCTGCCCGCAGGCCACCAGCACGGAACAGGAACTTCTGGACAGGGAGGGGACACAGGTTCCGGATCCCAGAACAGTCAGAAAAAACCGGGGATCCTGTCCGATCATTTGCGTTTGGCTTTCCTTTCAATCCGGCTGATCATCCATCGGAGAATTTGGCGGTCCGAAACCAGTTCCACTTCCTTTTCCAGATTGGGAAGCGGGATTTCCGCCCGCGCCATGCTTTTGTGTCCTCCAGCGGATCCGAATGCCGAAAAGGCCTGAGAGGCCAGGTTCCCGGCGTTTTTGCGAAGACCGTCATTCCGGAAAATGACAACCAGGTGTCCCTCAAAAAAACCCGACACGATGCTCCAGGAAATACTGTGAACCCGCATGAAAAAATCCGCGATGATCACGCAAATATCCGGATTTTTGACCTGTCCCAGGTGTACGAACAGCCTTCCCGAACGGATCCGGTAGGTTTCCAGCGCCAAACGAAAATATTTCAGAAATTCCGGCAACAGTTCGGATTGTTCAATCTTGCGCGCCAGGTTCAAATTGGCTCGTTTGAACAGAAATTGAAAGGCGCGGATATCCTCGATAGTGGCGGCCCGTTCGAAATTCCGGGTGTCGGTCTTGATGGCCAGAAACAGGGCCGTAGCCAGTTTGGAAGACGGCTTGATGCCGGCTAAGCGGAGATACTCGGTCAGGATACTGGCGGTAGCCCCGTAATGGGGGCGGATATCCAGAAAAATCGCCTCCGCATCGGTGGCCGGATGATGATCGATGATGGCATGGAATTCCGGAAACCGGGTAAAGCTCCGGCTGTGGGACGGCTGGGAATCGACCATCACAAACCGGGAATAGGCCTGAATATCCAGGTCATCCATATGAATGAGTTTGGCTCCCAGCAGATGAATCATGGCCAGATTGTCCGGCCGCTGGATCGTGTTGATATGGCAGATTGCAACCGATGCGGTCTTTCTCCAGAGAATCCGCTTGACGGCCATGGCGCTGGCGATGGCGTCCGGATCCGCGTTGATCACGACCAGAACCCGATCTTCCGCGGAAAAGGTCTCCAGAAACCGCCGAAATTTTTCGGACATGGAACGTTTCATCAGGTTATGAAACCATTTTCGAGTTTGTTTTGAATGATGATTACCCTCAACCCCGGAACCTGTCAACAGGGAAAGCGATCGATGGCTATATATCCGCGAAATGCCTGGAAACGCCCCCTCCCCCGGCCGGGCAGACCGGTAGAGTGTTGTGCTACAAAACCGCTTTCCGGCCTGAAACGCTTTTACTCCCCCCCACCCTGACCCTCCCCCACCCGTGGGGAGGGAAAAATTGGTGCCCTGGC
>CAZTKB010000184.1:0-6908 GCA_964614125.1 uncultured Desulfobacterales bacterium
CCCCATGCCTGGGCATCACACCCGCGGGGAGTATGCGGGGCGTTTCCATCCACAATTTCCGGCAGATGACCCAGACAACCGGTCCGCATCAACGCCAGACCGCCGGTCAGACAGGAAAGGGCGGTCGGGCGGCCCGCGGAACCATACACCCGGTACCAGGCTTCACAGAAAGAGGGAAACGGCCAGGTCCATGCCGTACCATTATGATAGGCGGGTTTTCGCCGGGTGTCCTCGTCCCCGCTGTACGTCCCCTGGTACGGACGATGCGGGTCGTTCACCAGACGGCCCTGGTGCCGGATTTCGATGGGAACCCGGACCGGCCGGTCAGCAAGGCTGCGGATCGCCCCGGGTACCACGAGGCTCTGACAGGCATCCAGTATGGACTTGGCCTGATCCGCATCATCTATGGCACCCAAGGTAAGGGCAAAAATCTGGTTCGGCCGCAGGGCGTCATCCGGCGTTGCCCGGGCAGCCGGAGATCCAGGAGAGGCATGCAGACAGTCCGACAAAAATCGCTCTTCCGAAAGCCAGAACAGGGACCGGAGGGATTCGCCTACCTGCCGGGCCAGGGTACTCCATTGTTCCCGTTTCCCGGCCCGGTCGATCTGTGCCAGAAAACGGAGAGCATGATGCCACAAGGCCTGGATTTCCACCGGATACCCCTCGCGCGGGGTTCCGGCCGGAAAATTGGTGTCCATCCAGGTAAAATGGGAAGGGCTGTAGATCAATCCCGAAGATGCATCCATGCCTATCCCATTGGGCGTTCCCTTTCGATAGGCCTCGCCGATGGAAATCAGTACTTCCCGGACCGTGCGGCCGCCGCAATCCGAATCAAGAAAAGAAGAGTGTCCCATCTTCTCCACCAGTTCCCGGCAACCGACGAAAAGCCACAGCGGTGCATCGGAAGTATCCCGGTTGGCCGGTGTTTGCCCCTGGATCATGTTCGGAAGCGTGCCGTTCTCCTCGAATCGCGCATACTGCCGGAGAATAGATTCAGCCAAGGACATTTCGCCTGCCGCAATCAACCCCCGGACCGCGATCAGGCTGTCCCGGCCCCAATCCAGAAACCAGGGGAACCCGGCAATCACGCTGTGCAGATCATTGCGGCGGGTAACAAACTGCATCAACGACGTTTTCATCACAGAAATCAGATCTTCGGCCGATTCCTTAAAAAACGGGATTTCCTCGATCCGGGGACACAACGGTTTCCCGGATGGAAAAGCCGAGTGCAAATCCGGATCCGCCGAGGCGACCAGCCGGGCGGACTGGTTTCCGCGAAGCTCGATGCTGAAATATCCCGGGCTGAAGAGGTCGGAATGGGGATCCAGCCCTCGTTCGGCCTCCATCGAACGGTACACCATGTACTGCCATTCCGGTTCGGAATGGAACGTCCCCGAAGAAACCGTCATATCCAGGGTTCGCCCCTCTGCCGGCACAAACCGGAACCCGTCCTCCCGTGCCCGGATCCGAGCGGGGAACTCATGCTCCGGACCCAGGTAGGCCTTGGTCACCTCGTGGAAGCCGCGGTCTTCGATATCGGGCCGCAGTATCAGCCGGACCGCTTCCGAATCCGGAAGCGTGCTTTTCCGACCGTCGGCCGGAGACCGGAAAAAATCGATTTGCACGGCGTTCCGCCCCTCCGGCATGGACATGCCGATCCGGAACAGAACATGTTCCCCCTGCCCACAGGGTACATGAAACCGCCAGACCCCCCGGCCGCAGGGATCCCGCTGAAAAGTATCCAGGCAATTGATGCAGATTTCCTGGGAGTATCCCTGAAACACGATCCAGGCGCGGCACCGGGTGAACAGGATACGACGGTCTTCGGGAAAATTCGGATGCAGGTTGGCGGCCAGAAACGCGTCATATCGGCTGGTCAGAACCCCCCAGGAAACATGGGCGCGAGCCATTCCCCCTCGCCCGTTGACAGCCAGAAACACCGCGTCTCCGGGCATGCATTCGGCCCGGCTCAGCCGGGTGAAGAAATGAGCCTGCCCGGATCCATTCAGCATCAGGACAGTGGATTCCGTGTGTCGGCACTTCAGGGATTCAAACACCGACATCCGGAGGGTGCAGGAAACCGGGGAAGACCCGGACACCGGGGCGAAAAACACGCGGTGGAGCCCCCCGGCCCCGGGCAGGCTCTCTTTCCGAGAAAGCGCCCGGCCTTCCCGGATCAGTTCCGCCCGAAACGGCCACTCGGATTGAACCATGAGAAAATGTCCGGCAGGCACCGGGACAACGCGGTTTTGATCCGGGGGCCAATTCCACGAGACCACGCGCGGCTCGTCGATCTCCGGATGCAGGGAACGAAAGTAGGCAGGCGGATCGGAGGCTAATAGGGAAGCCGCGGCATCGGCATCCAGCCCGGAAGAATCCTGCAGACCTTTCCAGTGTCCACGGATTTCCAAGGCAGCCGCCCGGTAACGTTGATGAAGGATCACGCCGGGTAGGTCAAAGAGATTTCGCTGTTCCGACATCAAGATCGCGGACAGATCCGCTGGATCCGTGCTGCCACACACCACCCGGGCCGGATCCAGCCGAATCGATTCCAGCCCGCCAGCCCGTTGGACATCGATTCGCTGTCCGGTAATCAGATCAAGAAAGCCTTCTCCGGAAAGACAGGCCTGCCAGGAGATGGTTTCCGGCTCCTGCTCATTCAGGTTCACCGCAACCAGCAGCATTTTTCCGGACGTTTTATGCCGTCGGCACAGCGCCAGAATATTCCCGGGGCCGGTATGAACCAGCTCGAGGGAGGTACCGGAATGAAAACAGGGGTGTTCCCGCAAAATGGTATTCAGCCGCCGGATATGGTCAACCTGGTTTTCAGGGTTTCCCCACCGAAGAGAAGACGATTCATGGACATTGATTTTTTCATCGGCAAACCATTCCACGCCGTTGGCGAAACCGAATCCTCCGAGATGGGACAGCATGGCGCACAGCGCCGTCCGCATCCGGGCATAACCTTGGGAACGGGAGGCCAGGCGGTTGTTGTCATGGGTTTCGGCGAAATGAACCAGCAACCCGTCGCTGACCGAAATCTCGATGGCACCCGGCAGATAGTTTTCAATCTGGGCCCGGTCATAGTTCTGGAAAAGCTCGGAATAGGCCCAGTTGAAATCCGCGATGCTCAGAATCTCCCGGGCCACCGATATCTTTCCCCCCAGCCCTTCCAGGAAAAAAATCGTGTCCGGGTACTGTTCCCTCACCACGGCCGTGATGTACTGCCAGGCATCCACCGGAATCATGTATCCGGCGTCGCACCGGAACCCGTCCACTCCTCTCCGGCACCAAGTCAAGAAGACCTCGGCCATGTATTGCCAAAGCCCCTGATGGGAATAATCCAGCCGGGTCAGATCCTCCCACTTGACTCCCCAGGCGCCCGGAACCTCAATCCGTCCGTCCGCATCCCTGGCCAGCCATTCGGGATGGGTTTCATGAAGGCCAGCGGCCCATCCGGTGTGGTTGGGGGCAATATCGATGATCACCTTGCCGCAGCGTGCGTGCACTGCATCTACGAGCTCCATGAACTGTTCCAAGGGCGTGGCCCGGGGATCGAATTCCGCCAGGGCCGGATCCACCGCCGTAAAGCTCAACGCGGCATAGGGGCTGCCGAATCGTCCCATCCGGGCATAGGTGGTCGGAGTGGGATAAATCGGCAGCAGATGGATAAACCGGCACCCAAGAGTCCCGATGATGAAGTCCAGTTCGGAAACAAGGTCTCGAAACGTCCCGGATTTCGGGATCACACAATATCCGAGTTTGTCCAACCGCGAGATACACGCGGTCTCCTCCGGCTCCCGTCGGGCTCCTCCGGACTTGTTGGGACCGAACTGCCGGACAAAGGCATTGTAAATGGTGTTGACCCCGCTGATATCGGCCGGATCCACGTGGATGGAAGTATTCGAGCCCTCGGGCCATTCCGGATCCGATCGGCCGGACTCCAAATACAGACACTTGGCTTCGAAATGCCCGACCTCGGTGAGGGGAAGGCTGACCCGGAACAACCCGTCCGACACCCGGGTCATCGGGATGTCAAACCAGTCCTTGGCCAACAGCGGGATATTGTGGTCGATCCGGTCGATGATTTCGCGCCGGGTCACGGCCGCCCGACCGATGTTGGTCCGGATCCACGCGTTTCCGGATCCGGTCCGATCCAGTTTCAGGGTGAATGTGAGGATATCTCCCTGAAAGGCCACCAGGTGGGATCCAGGCTCCGGGAACTGATGCAGCATCCGGGATACGGTCATGGGGCTACAACGAGAAAATGGTTCCAGCTTCCATAACAGTTCTGGCAGGTCTGCGGATTATCCGTGTCCATCCGCCACTCCCCGTCAACCCAAAACTTGTACTCGTACTGACCCGGTGTCAGCATCAGCGTTTTCTTCCAAATCCCGTCTTTATCCCGCCTCATCGGATGTTTGGTTGGATCCCACTGGTTGAAATCCCCAACCACATGGACCTGGGCGGCTTCGGACATGGATAGGGAAATGGTCACCCTTCGGGTACCCGCCGTGGTTTTTCTCTTTTTTTCCGGCATGATGGGCCTCCTGTCTGTTAGGGTATACGAACCGTTTCCATAAGACCGAACGGGAACTGCTGCCATGAATAGCCGAGGTAACATCGAACGCTCCTCAAAACATCCCCGGCTTTCAAACGGAATGGAAACATCCCATTTCAGCGGTATGGCGGGAACGAACAGATATCACGACCGGCCTGGATAAATCCTGTTGATTTTATCGACCCATCCGGTATAGGAAAGAAAGAAACCCTTGCTTTTTTCTGGTTTTTGTGAAGTGATCCCAAGTGGAAATTTCATTATTAGGATGGAACTTCCCGATTGTCAACGAGTTTCGGTGGTCCCGCGAGACGTGAGGATTTCGTACGTCCCGCAGAGGTCCTCTGGGGAGTCCGAATTCATCATGTATATTCAACCGGTTTTCACTACCGCCCGGCACCAAAATCCGGCTGCCCGTATACGGTTGCCTATTCTGTTGTTGGCCACGATCCTGATGGCAGCGGCCTGGAAACCCGCAACCGCCCAGCAACCAAACGATGTGGCCTCCCCGACCATCACTCAGGTGGTTCTGAAACGGGCGATGATGTGCGAGGATGTCCAGGATCTGGCCCCCATCAACCCGGGTGCCGTGTTTTCGATGACTCTCTCCAAAATCACCTGTTTTTCCCATTTTGACCCGGTTTCCGAAAAAACGGTCATTTATCACAACTGGTATTTTCGGGACCAATTGAGCACCCGGATCAAACTGAACATCAATCCGCCCCGATGGTCCACCTTCAGCACCATTCAGTTGAGACAGGCGGACAAGGGCCCCTGGCGGGTGGAAATCACCCGTGAGGATGGAACCATGCTGACTGTGTTACGATTCAGCGTCACCGACTGATCCTATGGAACCCTTACAGCATTTCATATCCACAATCCGATGGCAAGACGTGGTGGATGTCCTGCTGGTCAGCTATATTCTGTTTCGTTTTTACGCCCTGTTTCGGAGAACCCATATTTTCCGGATCCTGATCGGCGTGGCATCGCTCTGGTTTTTTCAACAGATCGCGGTTTCCATCGGCTTGATCGTCACCAGCTGGGTGGTTCAGGCCATCACCGCCGTCGCGGCCCTGATCATTATCGTCGTTTTCCGCAACGAAGTCCGCAGTGTGCTGCAAGCCAAAAACCTCCGGGCGATCCTGTGGGGATTTTCCTCCAAACCCGTGGATACTCCGGCCCAGATCATCGCCGAAAGCGCCTTCGATCTGGCCAAACGGCGAATGGGCGCCTTGATCGTCATTCCGGGCAAGGAAGATTTGAACGAGGCGATCCAGAGTGGTATTCCCTTACACGGTGAAATCTCCCGGGAAATGATCACCAGCATCTTCTGGCCGGACAATCCGGTCCATGACGGTGCCATGATCATCGACGGCGACCAGATCACGGAAGTCGGAGCGATCCTGCCCCTTTCCTTCCGGCAGGATCTTCCCTCGTATTATGGCACCAGGCACCGGGCCGCGGTCGGTATCGCTGAAATGACCGACGCGCTGGTTATCGTAGTCTCCGAGGAGCGCGGCACGATCCTGGCGATCAAGGGATCCCGAATCCAACGGATGCTGCGGATTGAAGACCTGGTCGAGGTCCTGCAGGACCATACCGGAACGGGCCGGAGAGAGGAAAAAATCATCCACCGGGAGCGGATGGAGTCTTTCATCGCGGCAGGAGTTTCCTTCATCCTGATCACCGGGGTCTGGCTGACCATCACGCGAGGACTGGATACATTGACCGCGCTGGATATTCCGATTGAATACATGAACCGCAATCCCAGCGTCGAAATCCTGGATGCCTCGGTGAATTCCGTCCGGATTCAGTTGGGAGGGTCCGGGGCACTCATCAAGTCGATCCGGCCGGACCAGGTCCGGGTTCGCATCGATCTGGGACGGTTTGTGGTGGGAACCAACACCTTCACCATCACCAACGAGAACATCTCCCTGCCTCCGGGGGTATTCATCAAGAGTTTTCAGCCGTCCTCGGTAGAAGTCACTCTGGACATCCCGGATCGGAAAGAACTTCCGGTTCAGGTGGACTGGATCGGGAAACTCCCCGAAAACCTCCGCATCGAACAGGTCATGGTGGATCCTTCGAAAATTTGGGTGGTCGGCGGCAGCCAGATTCTGAAAAGCATCCACACTATTTACACGGAAAAAATTCTGTTGGACAATCTCACCGAGTCAGCATCCATGACCGTCAACCTGGCTCTCCAGCCGGCATCCCTCAAAGTCGGTCCCGGTTTCCGGGAAAAAGTGACGGTTATCTTCGTAATCCGGGAAAGGGCCGTCCGGGCCAACAACTGACGGCGGGCTGAAAAACCGTTTGCCTGCCTGAACCGCTTTTATTCCCCCCCACC
>CAZTKB010000185.1:0-6885 GCA_964614125.1 uncultured Desulfobacterales bacterium
AGACCATCACCAGCGCCGAGGTGCTGGAAGAACTCGTGGGTGGTGGAAAAATCCAGATCGGTATTCAGCCGGTAAGCCGGATCGAGGGAATTCAGGCCTTTCGTCTGTACTACGCCGCGGAGGAAATTTCCAATCCGAACCAGACAGAAGATTGGCAAAGTTTTTGGGAATGCGAGGCCGAACGAACGTCACTTACGTTGGAGCCTCCTTTCGGAGTCATTCTGGAGTTTCAGCCCGAGGGCGTTCCCGGTTGGCTTCACTGGGTGTTGCGGATTCCATCCGTTCAACGGACACCTTAAAAAAGGGGTTTCTGTCGGCAACCGAAAAAGGATTCCTCGTGATTCAGGAAAAGCCGTCACCTTTGGGGGCTGTGACACGGAAACGGCCACGGATTGCCGATCATCGCGGAAGCGTCGTGATCGTTGTGTTGTGGGTGCTCATCCTGATCGCGTTTCTGGCTGCCCAGCATGGGGAACATAACCGCGCCAAGGCGGGTCTGGCTGGCGGTGCATGGGAACGCATCCAACGGGAGCATGCGGTTTTATCTGTCGTGGACCTGTTTTCCTCCGGGAATTGGCCGGTTCCGGGTGGGGAAGAGGATCAGGGGGCGTGGTTCATCATCGAATGGGATGGTCTTCCGATCTGGTGCCGAGTGGACGACGAGGGCGGACGGATCAACATCAATCAGGTTTCGGAAACGGATCTCCGGGAAAAAATACGAATCCTGCTGGACCGATATGGCGAGGGTAGCCGGGCCGACTGGATCACGGACGCACTGTTGGATTGGATGGATGAGGACAATCTGGTCCGCGGCGAAGGGGCGGAGGCATCGGAATATCGTCGGGAGGGGTTTCGGTACAATCCGGCCGATGGGCCGTTTAAGGTGTTTTCCGAATTGCTGCTGGTACGGGGGATGACTGCCTCCCTGTTTTGGGGAGATCCTGTCGGATCCATGATGTATGACATGGAAAGCCGGCTCGGAAATGCCGCCGGATTGTCCCGGTCCTCCGGAAACGAGGGGAAGAACAGAGGCCTGGGATTGGAAGCCGATGAGTCTGTTCCGGATTTCTGGGACCTGTTTACGGTGTATCCGAAGGAAGTGAAGCGGCTGACTTGCCTGATTCCGCGCGCCGGCGGCAGCTATCAACTGGCGCTGGTGTTTTTGGGAACATCCGGCAGACAGGGCACATATCGGATACTGGAAAAACATCAGATCAGCCTGAGTTCCGCCCAGTTGGCTGTTGGAGAGGATCTGTCTGGTATAAAAAGGGGTCTCGACAATGATCCGGTTTCCCGATATATTCCGGTATCCATGCTTCGGTAAGAGAAATCCCGGGTGGTACCCTGTCGCAGGGGCCGCCATACCCTGAACTTTCAGAAAGCGTACCGTGTCCCAGACGATTATCGGAATTTATATCGATCAGGAAGAATTGCATTACATCGGCGTACGCCGTTCCGTTGCCGGATGGAATCTCGTGCCCTTGTCTTCGTCCCTGGGTTCCAACGGAGTCTTGTCCGGACCGGGCGCCGGCCTGAAAGACTTTTTGCGCCAGTTGCCCCATACCGGCCGATATTCCTTTTATCTGGCCATGCCCGGAAGCCGTTTTTTTCTCCGGGATATCCGGTTCCCCGCCATGCCGCTGGAGGACGCGCTGTTGGCTGCCCAAAACAGCCTGGGTATCGTGTGCCACCTGCCGCTGAATGAGATTTTTCATGATATCCTGCTGGTTCCAGGTGCCGGCGGCCAGATCCACGCCATGATCGTGTATGCGCCCAAGCGGGAGATGGAACTGTGGATCGATTCTTTTCGGGATTCCGGTTTCGAAAACAGGTTGAAAGGAATTTTTCCGTTCTGTGCGGGGCTGGGTGCCTGGATGAAGTTCCAGAAAAACCCCATGCCCATGGCTCTGGTGATCCGAGGCATGACGGGGATGGAGGTGGCTGTCTTTCAGAAAAAAGGCCTCGTGGCCTCCATTCCGGTTTCTGCGTCCGGACCTGCCGGGGACGGGGATGAGGCGGATCGTATTCGGGCGATATGCCGTCACCATGAAGTTTCTGAAGAAAATCTCTTTGGTTTCGGGGATCCGTATGCGGATCGCAGGTTCCCGGATACGGTGCCCGGCCGTCTGAAACATTTCCCCCCCATCACGGCGAACCGTGCCCTGGCTTCCGTGATGCCGGTGATTGCGGACCGGCAGGAAATTTCGATTGACGGAAGGCCCACCCGGCTGAAACTTTTCGCCTGGTCCAAGGTGGTAATTCCGGTTGCCGCCGCCATAATCGCTGCCATGACTTTTCTCACGGTCCATGCAACCAACACCCTGGCTTCCCGGGAACAGATTGCCGGCCGCCTGAAGGAAGAAACCAGACAGCTTCGCCAGAAACTGCACCCGCTGGAACAGAAATGGGAGGAGCAACAGAAAGTCAAGGGATTTTATACCAGCATGGACGAATTCCTGCGGACCCGGCCCCGGATGTTCACCCATATCAATGAAATCGCCCGTCTGTCGCCGGAAGGAACCTGGTTCAGCCGGTTTACTTTCCAGGGGGATGAGATGACGCTGCAGGGCCAGGGAGCGGATGGGCTGAAAGTGATCGAGGCCATCCGGGCATCCACGCAATTCGAGCAGGTACGGTTGGTAGGCTCTGTCAGCCGGAACCAGGCTGGGGTGGAGCAGTTCAGTGTTTCCATCAAAATCAATAAGGAAGAGTCCACCCCCCCATGAGCCTGCGCAATATTTCCCGAAGACGAAAATGGATCATGCTCGTCGGTTTGGCCCTGACCGGCCTTCTGGTATGGTGGGCACAGGTCTTTGACCCCCTGCAGTCGGATTTGATGGACATCCGGGAGGATATCGACCGCTTTCAAACGGAACGGAATCGGTTGACGGCGGAAATCGAAAAGGTGACCGGCCAGATCGCGGCCAATCCGGTTGATCCGGCGGAGTTGGCCCGGTACCAGGAAGTGAAGGTGGATGGTCGGAAAATCGAAGAAGTCAATGCCGCAACCCAGGCGATGATCCAGCAGTTTATGGAACAGAAAAGCCTGTCGATCAAAACCTACAAGGAACTTCCGGTATCCAAATGGCGGGAATATCCGGTGGGCCGGATCGAAATCCAATTTGAAACCCAGATGCAGGGCCTGTCGGATGTCTTGGAATATATCGAATCCCTCAACAAGCTGATCCGAATCGAAAGACTGACGGTGAATTACCGAAGAACCAAACAGAGCGACTTGCTGGTTTCCATGCAGATCGGCACGCTATTACTGGAAGAGGTCAGACCTTGAAACGAAACGATCCCATCTCCACCTGCCGTCGCATCCTGAAATCCCGGTTGTGTCTGGGACTGATTGGAATGATTCTTCTGGCCGCGGGCGCCGGATGCACGCCGGGGGCCGCGATTCAACGCCACCATGTCGGGGTGGCCGACGTGGATAATCCGTTTGTCCGGGTGAATATCCCCGCTGAAACCAAACCGGTGGAACCTCCGCCGCCACCCCCTGCCGAAAAACCGAAGCCAAAGGAACCGGCGCCGAAAACCCTGAAATACATTGCCGAGGACAAAGCCGAGGTTTCCCGTCCCCCGGCCGGGGAAAAAAAGCAGGATCCGGGGCCCCGGGTGCATGTCGAACTGGCGTTTGACAACGCGGATCTGTATGAAGTGCTGGACCTGACCCTGTATGACCTGTTCGGCCTTAGTTATATGGTCGATCCTACCCTGAAAGCCATGGTTACGTTTCACATCGCCGGGGATTTCACGCGGGATGAGTTCATCAATGTCCTGAACAGTGCGCTCCAGTTGAACTCCTTGTCCATTGTGAAGGGGTCCGGAAATATCTATAAGGTGACACCGAAACCAAACTCCCCCGGCGCCGGTGGAACCGATGTTCGTATGGGAGACGACTCGGAGGGAAACGGGGATGCCACCCGCCTGATCCGGCTGCGATACGTCGCTGCCGCGACCGCCGCGACCAACGTCACCCCCTTTCTGTCCAAAGGGGCGGTGGTGGTTCCGGATGCCGTGAACAATTCCCTGTTGATCACCGATACCCAGGACAATCTGGCCAGGGCGGCCGCGATTCTGGGCGTGATCGACGTGGACTATTTCCGCGACGTCTCCTGGCAGATTTTTCCCATCAAGGAGGCGGATCTGGAAACGCTGGCCGCCGATTTGGACGGCATTTTGAAAAGCGGCGGGCTGTACACGCGTCAGGGTGCCGTGGAGGGTGCTTTCGAAATGTTTCCCATCAAAAGCATGAACGCCCTTCTCGTGGTCACCCGGTGGCCCAGTATGTTGACGCTGGTTCAGGACTGGATTGCGGCCATGGACCAGGCCGCGGACCTGGACACGGATGTGTTTGTCTATTTCGTGGAAAACGGATCGGCTGTGGAGTTGTCCAATGTGCTGGGGCAGATTTTCGGAGCCAGTGTCTCCAGCCGGAGTTCTTTGTCGCAATCATCCTCCACCAGCCGGTCCGGTGCCTTGGGAGGGACTTCCCGGAGCCGCACTTCCTCCCTGGGATCCGGAACTACGGGCGGTTTGACCGGATCCACCACCCAAACGGGCGGTTCCACGGCGGCGAGCTTGGGCTCGGCCCTTTCCCGAAGCACATCTTCATCTTCTCGGACAGGAGCCCGAGGCACTCTGGTTCCCCAGACCGCTGCCGGAAGCGGAGCCGGGCGTTTGGGGGGGGACGATCTTTTCGGCCTGGTCGATGTCATTCCGGACGAGGCCAACAACGCCATTGTTTTCAAAGCCAGCAAAAAGGATTACAAGCTGGTGCAATCCATTCTTAAAAAACTGGATATCGTCCCCCGCCAGGTCTTGATCAATGTGATGATTGCGGAGATTTCCCTGAGCGGATCCGTCGAATATGGAATCGAGTGGTTTTTGAACAAAAATGTCGGAAAACTCGGTTCCCAGGAGGGCGATTACCGGGTGCAGGGCGCGTTGGATCAGTCGATTACTCGGCCGCTGAATACGGCGTTGGGCAGTTCCACCGGGTTTTTTTTCAGTGTGTACGACCCGGTCGATTTTCTCCGGGGGCTGGTGTATGCGCTGGGCAGTGATTCGGATGTGAATATTCTGTCCACACCGAATATCCTGGCCCTGGACAACCGGGAAGCGGTAATCGAGGTCGGAAACGAGGTTCCCACCGCGACCAGCACGACGCAGGATCTGACCACCGGCACCAAAGTCACCAGCTCGGTGCAGTACCGGAAAACCGGGATTCTTCTCACCGTAACTCCGCACATCAATTCGAGCGGGCTGGTGAAAATGGAACTGGTCCAGGAGGTCAGTGAAATCGGAGAATTCGTCAAAGACCTGAACAACTATATCATCCTGACCCGTCGGGCGGATACCTCCCTGGTGGTGGAGGACGGGCAGACGATCGTGATCGCCGGCCTGATGAAATCGACCAACAACAACAGCAATTCCGGCATCCCGTTTTTAAAAGATATTCCGATTCTGGGATACCTGTTCGGCGGCACCACCCAATCCATGTCCAAAACGGAACTGATCATCATGATCACGCCTCATGTCGTTAAAAACCGGACGGAAGCGGACAATATCACCCGGGAATTTGCGCAGAAAGTGGAAATGCTGCGATCGAAAGAGATCGTTCCACCTGTACAGACCGGCGGATCCGCCCCGATCCCGGGGTCATAATAGACAGCCTGTATGGCCATGAAGCCGCGGGTGTTCATTCTGATTCCGGCATTGAACGAGGCGGATCAGATCCAAACCGTGATCCGGGCCATTCCGGAGGGAATCGCGCGGGAAATCGTGGTGATCGATGATGCATCAACCGACGATACGGCATCCATCGCCCGGAGTACCGGGGCCGCGGTACTTCCCCTGGCGGTCCGCCTGGGCGCGTGGGGAGCAATCCGGACCGGGCTTCGCTATGCGAACCGTCGCGGGGCCGATATGGTCGTCACCATGGATGCGGACGGACAGCATCCACCCGAATTTCTGGCAAAACTTCTGGAGCCATTGCGTTTGGGCCGGGCGGATGTGACCATCGGCTCCTGCACGGACCGGGGCAGTGCGGCGCGAAAATGGGCCTGGCGCTTTTTCCGGCGGATCACCGGCCTGGAGATTCAGGATCTGACGTCCGGATTTCGCGCCTACAACCGGCCGGCCGTATCGGCAATGCTGTCCATGGACACCGCGCTGCTGGATTACCAGGATATCGGTGTGCTTCTGACCTTGCGGCGTCAGGGACTGCGGGTTACCGAGGTCCCGGTACCAATGCGCCCGCGGGAATCCGGTCATTCCCGTGTCTTTTCCAACTGGTGGGCCGTGCTTCGATATCTGGTAACCACCTTTCTCCTTTGCCTGTCCCGTAGCGGGCAGTCCGGGAAGGCAGCGCGGAAAGCCGAATGATGAACATTTCTCCGTTTCATGTCACGTCGTTTGCCATCGGCTGTGGCATCGCCGTGGTCATTCTGATGCTGGTCCGCCGAAATCATCTGATGGTGAGTCATTCGATCTGGTGGATTGCGGTCGCATTGACCGGTATCGTTCTGGGAGTGTATCCCCGGCTGATTGACCGTATCAGCGGCCTGTTGGGGGTGAATTATGCCCCCACCCTCCTGCTTTCCGTATGCGTTGCCCTCATATTGGTCAAAATGCTGACCATGGAGTTGTGCCAGGCCGAGCAGGAAAGAAAAATCCGGCGCTTGGCGCAGCGGATGGCGGTATTGGAGAAAGAGTTGGTTGAACCGTGTCAGCCGGATTCGATTGGGAATTCCGGCTGCAAGAAAGAAGAATGATCCGATCCTGATACGTTCGTTCGATGGTTTTCGGATAGGCCCGGAGAATTTCCGATCACGGGTTGCCGGGTATATCCTGGCGGTGGGGATGATCGCCGTCCTG
>CAZTKB010000186.1:0-6885 GCA_964614125.1 uncultured Desulfobacterales bacterium
GGGCCGTAGGCAGCCGCCGACCAGGTAAACAGAAAAAAGGTCCAAGGCCAGATGAACAGGCCTTCCCGATAGGCGAACGGTCTGCCGAAGAGAACACCCGCCACTCCGCCGAGAGATCCCTGGTGGAAAAAGGAAAGAAATGCGCCGGTCGCGGCAAATACGGCCATGACTTCATGCATGTTATGAGCCAGATGGTGAAAGAAGGGGACCTTGTTGATCTGCCGGTTTTCCAGAATCAGCGGAATATATTCGATGGTCAGCACCCCGAAATAACAGGAGAGGCAAAAAGCCACCTCGGTCAACATTGAATGAACATTGGCGTGCCAGAAAATAAACCAACCTCTCAGCGGCTGGCCGATGTCGATCGCCAGAATCAGCAGAGCCGAACTGTAACAGATGAAACCGATCAACACCGCATAGTTGATGATATGTTTCAGTTCGTCCTTTCCGACGATATATTTGAGAAAGCCGGAGAAAAATGCCCCGCCGCCCAATGCGATCACCGCCAGGTCGGCCCAGATCCAAAGGGCAAAGCCGTAATAATCGTTCATATTGGTCTGGTTCAATCCCTTGAACCAGCACAGCAGCATCGCATACACCCCCCACAGCAACACCACCCCGACAATCGAAAGGGACACCAGAAACTTGCCCAGGGAACAGCGGCGGACGCCATTGGGTATTAAGGCGGAATCCATAGTGAATGACCTCTCCATGATATCTGTTTTTCCGTGGTTACAAGACAATGGTTTCAGTGTATCCGTCGTCACTTGGCGGGACGTTCATTTTTCAGGTAATTGTCACCGGCTTTTCTGACCCATTCCTTGCTGGAAAGATAATATACCTTGGTGTTCGTTCCCAGCCTCTCCAGCAACCGGAAGGCGTGGGGATCGGATTTCAGCCGGTAAACGGCATGATGGGGGTTGTTCAGATCGCCGAAGGTAATCGCACCGGCAGGACATGCCTGAGTGCAAGCGGTCTGGTATTCATCCTCCTCAATTTCCTTCCTTCCCTCGACATGCGCCTTGTCCTTGGCGAGTTGGTAGCGATGATAACAAAAACTGCATTTCTCCACGATTCCCCGCATGCGGGGGGATACGTTGGGGTTGAGGTATTTCTCCATACCCTCCGGCCAGATCGGATCCCACCAGTTAAAATAGCGGGCATGGTAGGGGCAGGCTGCCATGCAATACCGGCATCCGAAACAGCGGGTATAAATCTGGCTGACGATCCCCGTGGCCATATCGTAATCCGTGGCGGTGGCGGGGCAAACGGATACGCACGGAGAATGGCCGTCATGCCCCTCACAATGCTGGCAGGGTCTTGGAAGGTAGCAGATATCGGTTTCCGGAAACGGCTTCCCGTTGGTCAACCGGTAAACTTTCATCCAGGTGATGCTTTTCAGTTTGTCACTTTCATCTTCTTTGAAAGGAATGTTGTTTTCGGACATGCAGGCGACCATGCATGATCCGCACCCGGTGCACATGTCCAGATTGATGACCATTCCAAACTTTTTATCGGTGGTGTGCCCCTGTTCGTTTTTCATCAGAACCTCTTGCAGTGTTTAGGCTTTGATCAGTTTGGCCCGGATACCCCAGGCGGCGTCGAGTCCGGAAACAGGATCTGTGATCGAGCCGACCAGAAGATTGGTATTGACGCCTTTTCCCGCCAGATAGTTGTCGTAAGCCACATGTCCCAGCCCGCGGGGAAGGGCGACAACACCCGGCATGATGCCGTCTTCCACGTGAATTTTCACCACCGCCTCGCCTTTGGGAGTTTGGAGTCTCGCGGTATCACCCTTCTTCAGACCAAGGGTCTGGGCCGTTTTGGGATTGATTTCCACCAGACTGTGCTTTCCCGACAAAATACTGTCTTCGACGGTTTTGGTCATAAACGGGGGATTGCCGATGTATCCACTCGAAATCCGCATGGTATCCACCGGGAGAAGCAATACCGGAAAGGCCCCCGGATCACCCTCCGCCTTGATCGAGGCATAATATTCCTTTGCGGCCGATCCACTGGGGATAAATTCAAATTTTCCGGACGGGGTATGAAAAGCGGTCTGCCAAGATTCGGGGCGAAAGGATGCATCTTCGATCCATGTCTGCTTGTGAAGGGTTTTCAGGGAATCCCCCCACGTTTCCTCCAGGCATTTCTCCAAATTTTCCCATGGAAACGCCTCGGAAATAGTTCCTCCCATAGCCTGTGCCAGAGCAATGAGGGTGTCTCCCAACGAACGGGTGTCGAACTGGGGACTGATGACCGGCTTGCACAGACCGACCATCGGCCGGTGGTACCCCGCGGGACCCCGGGTGTCTTCGAATCTTTCCAAATAGATGTGGTTGGGAAGAACCAGATCGGAAAACATCGCCGTTTCATCCATAAAGGAGGAGAAACTGACGATAAACGGTATTTTGTCCAAAGCTTCCCGCGTGTTTCGAGAATCCGCCAGGGTAAACAGGGGATTGGCCTCCGCAATCAGTAATGCCTGGATAGGATAACCCTTCCCGGATGCCAGCATCGCCGGGAATTGATTCAACAGGGATAAGGCCTTGGGAAAGTCTTTGGTCCCAGCATTGTCCAGCCGGGGTTGTTTTCTTCCGGAAACGGCAACCTCGTCCATTTCCGGTGACGGCCACTGTTTTCCGGTGAATTCGGGTACCGCCCAGATTCCGCCTTCCCGATGGATTCTGCCGGCCAGCGCATTCAGTGCTTGTACGGCGAGATACTCATTCATCCCACCGGGATTGTTCCCCTGTCCCCGACCGCAGACTGCCAGGGGCCGTTTGGCCTTTCCGAAATCTCTGGCCATCATCGTGATGGCTGCCGCATCCACCCCCGTGGTTCTGGAAACGGATTCAGGCGAATAGTTTTCCAGTACCATGCGGGAAAATTCCTGGAATCCCCGGCAATAGCTGTTCACGAATTCGGCATGAAACAGAGCCTCCCGGATCATCACATGTGCGATTCCCAAAGCAAGATCCGCTTCAGTCCCCGGATGAACCGCAATCCAGAAATCAGCTTTGGCTGCCGTACGGGAAAGACGGGATTCGATCTGAACCACACGAGTCTGGTTCTTTTTCCAAACGGAATTGGCATGAAAAGACCGAACGGGAGATCCCCATCCATCCATCAACCCGGCACCGAAACTGAGAATATAGCCAGCTTTTTCCAAATCAAAACCCGGGTTGGCTTCAACGCCGTTCATCAATTGAAAAGCGGTCCGGTAACTGTCCAGAAAAGAGGGGATAGTCATTCGGTTGGGAGAACCGAAAACGGACAGGAAACGCTCGATCAATCGGGAAACCGTGGGGGATGAGGACCCGTCAATGACAGCCAGGGACTGAGGAGATCCGGATGCCCGGATAGCGTTTAGTTTTTCGGCGGCTTGGGTGATGGCTTCTTCCCAGGAAATCGGGATCCATTTCCCCTCTCCCCGCGCACCGGATCGTTTCAACGGAGTTTTGATTCGCGTGGGTCCGTACAACAACTGCAAGCCGGACAAACCCAAACTGCATATCCCGCCTTGGTTAACAGGATGTCCTTTCATTCCCTCGATTTTTACAGCCCGGTTGTCTACTTTCCGAACTGTGATGCCGCAGCCTCCCGGGCAAAGGGTACAGGTTGTATCCGCAAAAGTTGTTTCTCCGGTAAGCGGAATCGGTGTCCATGGCCAATTCTGCGTCCATATCGACAGATCGTCGGTTAATTTCCATGGCAGCGGCGACAATGCAATTCCGGCACTGGCTCCAATGCTGAGCGACAAAAAGCATCTTCTGTCTATTTTCATCGGCATATCCCCTTGCAGCCGGTATCGATCTCTTCATACCGGCAAACCGTGCGGTTGTGGTAACTGGTGATGGGACAATCGATTCCCAATCGACGATCATTTATGGCAGACAAAACAACCTTCTTTCTGGGTCTGGACGCTTTTCAGCATGTCTTTTTTCTGCTGATGGCATTCCGAACAGTCATCCATTTTCATTCGGTCCCAGGTATTCTTTTTGAGCCCTGCGATGTTTTGCCCCCAGATATCCCGGCTGTACCCGGTGATCCGGTTGTATTCATACGGCCGAAGAGTGGTCGATTCACCGGTATGGCCATGACAGGTTTCGCATTCCATCTTGCCGGTATTCACGTGAGCCGCATGGGAAAAGAAGACACAGTCAGGCTGCCTGGCATAGACCAGCCAAGGCACTTCTATCCCTTTTTGCACATATTCCTCCACAAACTTCCGTTCCTCCTCGCTCTCTCCCTGAATCTCTTCATGACAGTCGATACACTGGGCCAGCTTGGGGGCTCCGGAAAAGGACCCATCCTCCCGGAAAAAGTGACAGCTCTGGCATCCGTCGGAAACCAGTTGGTTGTGTAGAACGTGGTTGAAATCAACCGGCTGGCTTTTCTGTGAATAAAGAAGCTTCGGAAAGACCACCCATCCGACAATCAGACTGGCAGCCAGACCGATCAGAAAGAATAGGAAGACCATGCTCCCCGATCCTTCCGCGGAATCAGAAACCGGTGAATCTGCATGATGGTGTGTGCTCATGGATACTCCGTCGTGCTGTGTTTATGGGTTTGGATGTCAAAGCGGAAACATTTCCGGAAATTGGTTCGCGGAAATGGGGGGTGACTCGGGGGAAAATAACCGTGTGGAAAAATCGATATGGGAAAAATTCTATCTGAAATCAGGATCATAATGGCCGCTTCATCAAAAGAAAACCTGGGTTTTGAGAATCATCTTCCCCGGTTCTCGCACCGGGGAACGTTGGAGGGGAACATGCCCCTCTTTCCAGATATCAGTGAATCAAACGACCATCTATCGACTGGAAGCATTTTTGTCAAGAGAAAACCGGTTCGCTCCCAGGGATCCGTCAAAGCATGGCACCCGCGGACGGCGGGCCATCCGGCCAGTTGCGACCCTGTCCGATCAACCGAGTGCGTACGTCTGAGTTTCTGTCCACCGGCATGGCAGGGCTGATCCGATAAGCCGACCCGGGGGGCTGCGTTGGAGTTTCCCGATTACTGTCCCATGGAACCGTAGCTGTGCAGTCCAGGAAGCAGGTTGACTCCCAGGTAGGTAAACAACACGGCTCCAAAACCGACCATCGACAGATAGGCGATCCGCTTCCCGTGCCACCCGCGCATCATCCGTGCGTGCAGGATGGTGGCATACACGAACCAAGTGATTAATGACCAGGTCTCTTTGGGGTCCCATCCCCAGTACCTTCCCCAAGCCGAGTTCGCCCAGACGCTGCCGGTGATGATTCCGGCCGTTAAAAACAAAAATCCGAACATGATCATCTGATGATTCAGTTCGTCCAAAAACCGGATATCCGGCAGATGAGCAGTCAGGGAGTTTGCCTGATCTTCCCGTTTCTCCTTCATCAGATACATGATACTGATGGCCAGGGACAATCCGAATGCCGCATATCCGATAAAACAGGTGACCACATGGGCGATCAGCCAGTTACTCTTTAAAGCGGGTAAGAGCGGCTGGATCCGATCGCTCACATTGGGGGACAGCGAGGCATAAGCCATGGCCAGAAACGCCAGAGGAGTGGTGAATGCACCGATGATTCTGCTACCGTACTTTTTTTCAATGATCAGATATAGCAGGATGATACACCAGGAATAAAATACCAACGATTCATAGAGATTGGAAAGCGGGGCGTGTCCGATCCCCATCCAGTAAGATTCGGCCCACCGCAAACCAATGCCTCCAGTGTTGATCAGCAGCCCGGCCCAGGCAATCCAGGACGCAACCCGACCCAGGCCGGAATTTCTGAATACCCAGCAAGCAATATAGAGAAACGCGGCGGCTCCGTAGACAAAGGTGACAATGGACAACAACAGGGAACTGTTCATGGGGAATCCTGACTCCGGGTTGGTGGTTGGGAGGTGATTTCCTGCATCATTCGCATCAAAGCTGTTTCCAGCCCGAGCTTATTCTTGGTGGAGATCCCGGAGATGGAAACGACGGTGGCTTTCGAGGAAGCTCCTTGGCCCGCGACCACCTCCACCCAGACCTGCCGGTGGGCCATGAAAAAACTGATCACACATCCGGCGATCATGAAAAGAAACCCGACATAGACAATCCAGACCCCGGGATCATATACCACCTGCAGACCGGTGGCATACCGTGTTTTCATATCGGCAATGGAAACAATCACATCACCCTTCCGCATTCGGTCGAATTGGGGGAATTTCACCGGCAAAACAATTTCCACCACTTCTCCGGCCGGGCTTTTCCATTCCCCCACAAAAGCCTCTCCGATATCACGGCCCCTGAACCGGAAACCGGTCCCGAAATTGGTCAGGCTAAAAGATCCCATTCCTTCCGGCAGGACCAAAGTTTTCCCGATACCCGCTTCTTCCCGGTATTCCATTCCGCTCTCTCTGCTCAAAAAGCTCAGGACAACTTCCCGGGAAGGAACTTGGGAATACGAAGACTGGTAAAAGTTGATACCCTCGAACTCGAGCGGGTCATTCACGATAATGTCCCGGGTCATCAGTGGCGTTCCCTGCCTCAGGATCGTGAGCGTCGAACGATACTCGCTGGGAGCGCCCGATTCGTAAAACTGAATACTGAACCGGTCACAGCGGATTGCAAAATCCAGTTGATGGACTTTTCCTTTACCAGTCAGCTGAATCGTGTCAGTTTTTTCTCCCTCCGGGATATTCACATAACCGTCAAAACCCCAGATAGAACCAATCAGGCCCCCGATCAGGAGAAACAGGACACTCAGATGAACCACATACACGCCCAGGCGAGTCCATCTGCCTTTCTCGGCAAGCAAATAATACCCACCTTCCACCGAAACCGGCTCGGCCGAGCCGATCACGCGGGCAAACGTTTTTCGGACATCCTCACTATAGTAGTAAGGTTTC
>CAZTKB010000187.1:0-6869 GCA_964614125.1 uncultured Desulfobacterales bacterium
GAAGTATCCGGAATCTCAAGAGAATGCAATCCTGAAGGAAGAATATATCCCCGGATTTGCGGGTTCAGGTCACGGATGGCCAAAACAGAGGTTTGCGCAGCACGGGCGAGGGCCAAAACGGTGAGGGGCGCCGGAAGATCCAGGTCGACCCGTACGGTTGGTGGTTTTGTATAAAAATCATCGGTTTCCAGGTGAAAGCCGAATTCCCGAGCGCGGGTGATGATCATTTTGGCTGCCGCAATCCGCAATACATACCGCTCGGTTTCCGGATATAGATCAAGCTGGTAAAAATCGCGGGTTTCCTGCAGAAAAATCTCGGATTTCAGTCCATCTTCCCCCATGTTGTAGGCTGCCGCAGCCAATGTCCATGACTGGAATTCCGTAAAGAGAAAGCGAAGATATTCGAAGGCGGCACGGGCGGATATTTCGGGGTTTTTCCGTTGGTCGATGTGTGTATCCAAAGCAAGTCCATACCGCTTTCCTGTTTCCGGCATGAACTGCCACTGCCCCATGGCGCCTTTCGCCGATCCCGCATCCGGAAGCAAGGCGCTTTCGATCACCGGAATGAATTTCAGATCCTCCGGTAATCCGGCCTCTTTCAGGGAACCTCGGATACGCTCGTCGTAGGATTGAAATCGTTTCAGCCACAGAATAACCTGCGCCGGATCTCCCAGCATCAGCAGCAGCTCTTTTTCCAATCGTTCCCGGATATCCGGCCGGTCAATGGGAACCGTTTCTCCGCAAAAGTCGATGGGATGGATCTGTCGGATCACCGAAAGCAGATAATCCGCCTCTGGATGGTGCCAGGATTTGGCTGCAAAAACAGGATCGATGATGAAAAGAAGGCAACAGGCCATCCATCCGTACCAACCCATTGATCGTTTGGAAAGATGCCGCGTGGTTTTCATTCCTCTACTCCAAACCGAAGCCATTTAAACCGGTTACGGATCTTTTCGGAAATTCGGCTGCCGATCCGAGCCATCAGCATGTTTTCCGGTTTCAGACAGATATTCGGATCGTTGGTCTGTTGCTCCCGAAAACCGAATGGCTCGAAAATATGAAACAGCTTTTTGCGGTATTCCTGGGCAGATTCCCCGGTTCCATCCAAATCCCAGGTCCAGGAATATCCCACCAGATAGACAATCCTATCCTCCAGATGGGGATGGGACATCAATTGGTCCATGATCGGGCGGGTCAACCCGCAGGAACGCCAATCCCGGCTGATTTCGATGGCTTTTAATTCCATCATGATATCGCGGCCGATCCGGTACCAACGATCTTCCGGTTCGGGATGGACCAGCAGCCCGAACCCGACAATATGTTTGTCTTTTGAAGTCGCCAACACGATATTGGCGTCCGGATCCGCCGCCATCACTTCCAGGCTTTCCCGTCGGGTATACAGGGACTTGTATCGGGGATAAATCCCGAACCGGCTGTCAAAATCAAACTCCCGGATATATTCGGGATTGCAGAACGAGGAAACAATGACTTGTCCCTTGCCGGTCTGGACGATCCGATGGGTTGATGCAGTGTGGCCGGTCATGTCCGAACTAAAAATCTCCCCAGTTCTTGTGAAGCCGCTTGGTCATGATCACCATGTGGTGAAGGTTGCCGCAGGAATCCTTGGCATAATTCTTGAGTTCCGCGCGTTCGAAAAAATCGAGTTTGTGGGCGGCTTCGATGGCGGCGTCTTCGACTCCGACGATAAAATCCGCCCGAAGTTCTTCCAATCCGATATCCAAGGCCAATTTGATAATATCCAGCAGGAGCCAGGTGCCTAGACGGAGACTTCGAAATTCCGGAACGATAATGACTCGGATTCTTCCGATATGCCGTGTGCATCCATGGCCTCTGAGATGCAGCCCCGCATGACCGACTATTTTCCCATCCGACAGGGCGATGACCGAATAAACCGTTCCGGTTTCAATTCCCTCGATCCATTTATGTATCACTTTCGGATTTAAGACATCATAGCGCATAAACCACCGGTCGATCTCCGGAATATCCCGGTAAAATTGTGCCAGAAGTTCTTCATCCGCCTTTTCCAACGGTCGAATCAGCGCTTCCCTGCCATGTTTCAAAACAACTTCCTTGGGGCATCTCACCGGTTGCATCCTCCTCTGAAATCATTGCGGGATTCTTGGAGACTGTTCTGTATATCGTTCTGTTTTTGATACCAATGCCAGGGAAACCTTGTCAAGGTATTTGAGTTGACCAGAAAAACCAAGGCTGATATGTACAGAGACATTCTCTCGTTCGGCAATACCAGATTTTGGATGCGATATGATTTTCGATGGGTTCACCCACAATCAGTTGATGGAACGGTACCGGGCCTTGCCTCCGGAAATGCGGTCTGTTTTGGTGTTATCCGCCATGATATATGAACCGGTTACCGAAATCATGCTGTATCAGGTGATTCAGAAACTACCGAAATTGTTTCCGAATATCACTTCGTTCGCCATGTTGCCCCCCATTTTGCGCCGACTTCTCAAAGACCGGCTGCTGGACCTGAACTTCCAATGTCAACCAGATATCGTCGAATCGGTCACCCGGGAAGGTGCATCGGGAAAAATTTTTCCGGAACCCGGCTTCGAGGAAATTTCCCGGATTCTGGCCGAAATTTTTTCGGAATCCGATTCCTTTTCCGCCGAAGATCCCCTGACTATCCATCTGCGAATCATGCGGGATTTTCGGATCGCCCTATACACCAGCCAGGTTCAGCGATGCATGGATTTGTATCCACGTGTTCTTTCCGTAGCTGCGGAAACGGGTACCATCACGAATCCATTTCTCGAGGTATGCTGCCGTCCGTTCGATCCCGATTGGTTTGCGCTGCTTCCTGTCGAAATTCGCCTGAAAACCGTGTATTATGGACTGAGTTCGAACATCTTTTTTCTGGAACCGACCCCCGGCCTTCTCCCATATGCCTGCCATCCGGATTTCATCCGGTCGGTGCCCCAACCGGAACAGACCCATTTTCAGGTTTTTCTTCTCAGCCGCCTCCTGGTTGATCTGCGACTGGACTTGGTGAAAAACCTGATGAATCAATGGAAAAATTTCCCCTTTGATTCCCTGATCCACGGAATGATATTTTTTCTGGAAGGGAAGCCGGATGAAGCGGTTCGATCTTTTCACCAGGGAATGAGCCACTTCGCTACCGAAATCGGGGAAAAACACTTCATTACCGATTCCATCGGTGGGCTAAGTTATATCCTGGCGCTTCTCACCTGCTCCGAAGTGGAAAACCGGGATCGGTTGGAAACCATTCTCCAGAACGGGCTGTCGGAACCCCACCTCCCGGTAATGGCATCCAGTTTCCGTGCCATTCAGGCCATTCTCCGTCTTCAACAATATGACACGAACGATCGCAGCCCCGTCTCGGCCTTCACCTGCGACACGTTACTGGGTATCGATATATTATTTTGGGCCATCGCCTCGTACCGTCAAAAAGGGCAAATACAAGACACCCTACTGGAACGACTCGAATATTTGTTTCAGAAAACTCGGGAAGCGGAGCTGTCCTGGATTGCCATGGAATGCGCGGATCTGCTTTTCCGGACGGATCGTTCCGGTAGGGACAAAATACCATTTCTGAATAAAATTCAGTCTGAATCCGGTATTCGTCCGGTCCTGGTGGATCTGCTGGGAAGGGATGACTGGAAAAAACGCCTCTCCGCACTGACTCATATCCTGAACACCCACCATCCCTCCGGGACGGCTCCCGGATCCACACGACTGGTTTGGATGGTCCGAATTGGAAAAGACCATCTGTCGATTCATCCGAAAGAACAGAAAATTCTTTCGACCGGAGACTGGAGCATTGGAAAGACGATTCCGCCCAACCGCCTGATGACCCAAAAACCCGAAGGAGTCACTGCTCAGGATCTCCGTATCTGTGCCGCCATCCGCTCCATTCAGAATCCATTTCAAGCCAATTCATACGAGTTTGACATGGATCTGGCCCTGCCGGCCCTCGTTGGTCATCCCCTGGTTTTTTTGGATGAAAATCCCCCTGTTCCGATCGAAATGATTCATGGGGAACCGGAAGCATGGGTTCATGTGGAAAAAGACCGGATCACCCTTCGGATGGATCCAGTGAATTCCAAAGGCAAGGCCCAAATTCTGCAGGATTCCCCTACCCGGTTCAGGGTTATTCGACTGACGAGAGACCAACAACGCATCGCTGAGATCATTACCGAAAACGGCCTGACCGTTCCCATAACGTCAACACCCGAGATCCTGGCGGCTCAGGCCGGAATCTCCCGGCATATGACTGTCCACTCCAACCTGCCAGGAAACACCGATGAAGCCCAGGATCCGGTTCCGGATTCCCGGATCTGCATCCAAATCCGCCCGGCAGGAAACGGATTTCGGGTCAACGCGGTGTTTCGACCTTTTGGATCGGAAGGGCCGACCGTCACCCCCGGAACTGGTCCGGAAACCCTGATCCGACAGATAAACGGAAAATGCCGGCAACTCCAGCGAAACCTGAAAAAAGAGTTATACGAAATTCACTCCCTGATGCAACAGGTTGAAATCCTCACCAATCAAACCCATCGAAATTTCCAATGGAAATTGCAAGATCCCGAAGAATGCCTGAACCTCCTGGACCGGCTTCACCAGCTGCAGGAGGAGGGAACGGTTGCCGTGGAATGGCCGGAAGGTCACCGGATGCAGATCACCAGGGAATACTCCCTGTCAGATTGCCGATTGAAAATTACCTCCCGACAAAACTGGTTTGAATTGACCGGGCAAATCGCCATCGATGAACAGCAGATACTGGATATCTCCGATTTACTCCAACGGGTATCCGAAAACCCTCAAACTCGCTTCATCCCAGTGGGGAACGGTCTTTTCCTGACACTATCCCGACAGTTGGCCGAGATGCTGTGTGATCTGGCAGAGTTTTCCGATCGGCACCAGGGACGGACAAGGATTCACCCCCTGCTGTTGACATCGTGGATAGATCGTCTTCCGGACACCGTTTCTCTGGAAAGCGATACCTCTGTTCAACTCCGTATCGGACGTATTCGAAAAGGCCTGGATTTGAACCCAATGGTCCCGGATACCTTTCAGGCTTCCTTACGGGACTATCAGGTGGAAGGATACCGGTGGCTTTCCCGCATGGCATTCTGGGGACTGGGGGCTTGCCTGGCTGATGATATGGGATTGGGAAAAACCATTCAGGTGTTGGCAGTGCTGCTGTCCCGGTCCTCTGGAGGACCGGCTCTGGTCGTTGCTCCGGCTTCGGTCTGCCAAGGATGGCTGGAGGAAGCAACTCGATTTGCCCCATCATTACGAACCGTATTTCTGGGAACCAAAAATCGGGAAGAAACCGTCCACAACCTGGCGGCTGGGGACATTTTGATCACCAGCTATGGTTTATTGAGTCTGGAATCGGATCTGTTGAGCCGAATTCATTGGAATACGATTGTTCTGGACGAAGCACAGGTCATCAAGAACATATCCGCCAAAAGAAGCCGTTCCGCCATGAAATTGAAAGCGGATTTCCGAATCCTCACGACCGGCACCCCGATCGAAAACCATCCCGGGGAAATCTTTACCTTGTTCCGATTTTTGAATCCCGGCCTGTTGGGTTCCGCTCTCCATTTCCGGAGTCGGTTTTCCCTGTCTGGCGGCAATGCCCTATCCGAGGAATCCCTCCTTCGTCTCAAGAAAATCATTCAGCCATTTGTTCTTCGACGGATGAAGAGCCAAGTCCTCACCGAATTGCCTCCCAAAACCGAGGTGGTCTGGACCGTGGATCTATCGGAAAAGGAAATGTCGTTTTATGAATATCTGCGGCAGGAATCCGTAAAACGAATCGAAAACCGTCAGGCCGGGGAAGGGCTGATGCCCTTCCAAATTCTGGCGGAAATCACCCGTCTGCGAATGGCCTGCTGCGACACCAGACTGGTGGCTTCCGAAAGCCGAATCCCGAGTTCCAAATTGGCGGCACTGGAAACCCTGGTCTCGGATCTCCTGGAAAACCGGCACCGTGTATTGATATTCAGCCAATTTGTTTCCTATCTGAAACGGATCCGGTCCCTTTTCGAGAGAGAAAACATCACCTATCGATATTTGGATGGAAGTCTCCCTCTTCGAGACAGGAAAGTCGAAATCGATCGTTTTCAACAAGGGGAAGGGGATGTGTTTTTAATCAGCCTGAAAGCCGGAGGACTCGGCCTGAATCTGACTGGAGCCGATTACGTCGTGCTGATGGACCCATGGTGGAACCCAGCGGTGGAAGATCAGGCATCCGACCGGGCCCATCGGATGGGGCAGATACATCCGGTTACCATTTATCGCCTGATCGCAAGAAACACGATTGAAGAAAAGATCATTCAACTGCATTCCCGGAAACGGAACCTGGCCAAAAATTTGTTGGCGGCTAACCATCCCGGGGACACATTGTCGGTGGGTGAACTGCTGGAGTTGATTCAACACGAACAAAAATCATGACAACTACGGAGAACCCTATGACCATAAAATCTATGGAAACCATGCGGCAGGATGCGGCACGGATTTTTGAGGCAGGTATCCGTGCCGTGGAAGCCGGTGAAGCGGTTCGCAGACATTGCCGTCTGGAGGACGATCGATTTTGGGTGGATGACACGGCCATCGATCTGAAAACCATTCGAAACATACTGGTAATCGGGGCAGGGAAAGCGAATGCGTTCATGGCGGAATCCCTGGAGGAAATCCTGGGTGATAGAATCACCCAAGGATGGATCAATGTTCCCTATGGGTATACCCGCCGACTGCAAAGAATCCACCAACAGGAATCCGGCCACCCGGTTCCCGATTCGGCGGGTGAATTCGGCGCGGCCAAGATGATGGCTATGGCTCGGAGCGCCCATTCCGAAGAC
>CAZTKB010000188.1:0-6863 GCA_964614125.1 uncultured Desulfobacterales bacterium
GCCGGCCTCGCCGCCAAATGCGAAATCCAGATCGCCTATGCCATCGGCGTGGCGGAACCGGTTTCCATCATGATCGACATGAAAGGCACCGGGCTGATTCCCAAGGAACGGGTGAAAGAGATCGTGCTCGACACGTTCGATTTCCGACCGGCCGCCATCATCGAGTATCTGGATCTCCTGCGGCCGATTTACAAAAATTCCGCCTGCTACGGCCATTTCGGCCGAACCGAGCCCGAATTTACCTGGGAACATACCAATATGGCGGACGTTCTGCGGGAAAAGGCAGGTATCTGATCCGGCCGCCCGCCGGATCCATTGACAACGATGGATGCGAAGCATTCATCACACGAAGGAGAATGGTGAAGAATGTTCACCTCCGTTTCTGAACTCAAACGGGATCGACAGGGGGTCCTGGAATTGGACCCATCCCTTCCTTACCGGGTTGCGGACCTGTCTCTGGCCGATTTCGGCAACAAGGAAATGCAACTGGCTCGAAATGAAATGCCAGGACTGATGGCGGTTCGGGAAAAATACGGCCCACAGCAGCCTCTTCGGGGGCTGCGCGTGACCGGAAGCCTGCACATGACCATTCAGACAGCCATGCTGATCGAAACCCTCCAAGCCTTGGGGGCGGATATCCGCTGGGCGAGCTGCAATATTTTTTCCACACAGGACCATGCGGCTGCAGCTATTGCCCATAACGGGTCTGCCTCCGTATTCGCTTGGAAGGGGGAAACGCTGGAGGAATTCTGGTGGTGCACGGAACAATCCCTGCTATGGCCGGACGGCCGGGGTCCGGACCTGATCGTAGATGACGGTGGGGACGCTACTCTGTTCGTTCATCAAGGCGTTAAGATCGAGAACAACCCGGCACTGCTGGACGAAACCTACACCAATCCGGACATGACATGCCTGATGGATCGGATGAAAGCTTCCTACCGGCGGGATCCCGGATTGTGGCACCGGGTGGCGTCCGGAATCCGGGGGGTATCCGAGGAAACAACCACCGGAGTGCACCGCCTTTACCACCTGGCCGGAAGCGGGGAGTTGCTTTTTCCCGCTTTCAACGTAAATGACTCCGTGACCAAATCCAAATTCGACAATCTCTACGGATGCCGGGAATCTCTGGCGGATGGGATCAAACGGGCGACAGACATCATGGTCGCCGGAAAAGTGGTTGTCGTCTGCGGGTATGGGGATGTCGGCAAGGGGTGCGCCCAATCCATGAAAGGCTTTGGTGCCCGGGTACTGATCACCGAGATCGATCCGATCTGCGCCTTGCAAGCCGCCATGGAAGGCTACCAAGTTGTTACCATGGAAGAGGCGGCACCTGCCGGAGATATTTTTGTCACGGCCACCGGGTGCAACCAGGTGATTACCGGCGCCCATATGGAACAGATGAAAAACGAGGCGATCATTTGCAATATCGGTCATTTTGACAATGAAATCGATATGCGATACCTGGAGACGAATCCCCGCTGCCACAAAATCACGATCAAACCCCAGTTGGACAAATGGGCCCTGGAGTCGGGTCGATCGATCCTGGTTCTGGCCGAGGGACGTCTGGTGAACCTGGGATGCGCGACCGGCCATCCCAGCTTTGTCATGAGCGCCAGCTTCACGAATCAGTGCCTGGCCCAAATCGCTTTGGCGACCGGTTCCTATGAAAAACAGGTGTACACCCTTCCGAAAAAACTCGATGAGGAAGTGGCCCGGCTGCATCTGGGAAAACTGAATGTCCGGCTGACCCAGTTGACACAGAGCCAGGCGGACTACCTGGGGGTTCCAATCGAGGGGCCGTTCAAACCGGACCATTACCGGTATTGATTGATTGCCGGAACAGCGATCGAATCGTGGTTCCGGCGCCGCTCTGTTCCGATGGTCGGAATACAGTGGTGGAAACCATTCACGATGACCTGGAAAGAAAGGGGATGAAACGATGAAGAGACTGTGTACGGTTTTTCTGGTTCTGGCGGTTTGTCTGGGGATGAGTGCGGCCGTAGCCATGGCAGATTCCGTCAAGGTCGGAATCATGGTCCCGACCACCGGTTCCGAGGCAACCTACGGGAAGGACATGGAAAATGCCATTCAGCTGGCATTGAGCGAAATCAACGCCAAAGGTGGGGTCAACGGGAAGACCATCGTCACGGTCACCGCCGATGACGCCTGCGATCCCCAGCAGGCCGCCGCTGCCGCCAGCAAACTGGTTTCCGAGAACGTGGCCGCTGTCGTGGGGGGATACTGCTCCGGGGCCACCCTGCCGACCTTGAAGATTTACGGAGATGCCGGTATTCCGATTGTCATTGCCGCTGCCAACTCGACGAAACTGATCGGCGCCAATCCGGGGAATGCGTTCCTGATCAACAGCACGGGTGATGATCAGGCGATCACCGCCGTGAATCTGTTTCGGGAAAAAGCGGTCAAAAAACTGGCCGTGATTCACCAGGGGGATGGATATTCCGAAGATCTGGCCAAACTGACTGAGAAAAAAGCCAAGGAAGCCGGAATGGAAGTGGTTGCCGTGGAAGTGGTCAACAAGGGGGAACAGGATCATTCCGCTCTGGTCACCCGCCTGAAATCCAAGGCTCCGGACGCGGTTTTCTGGACCGCCTATTATGCGGACGGCGCTCTGGTCATCAAACAGCTTCGCCAGAGTGGTTATATGAAACTGATCGCTGTGGGAGACGGATCCAATTCGCCCAAACTGATGGAAATCGCCGGAAAGGCTGCGGAAGGAGTTTACTGCTTCTCCAACCCGACGGTCGAATATCTGCCGGCAGCCAAGGCTTTCGGAGAAAACTACAAGAAAAAATTCAACGCCGAACCGGGTCCCTATTCCGCTCTTTCCTATGACGGCATGAATCTGCTGGCAGATGCCATGAAACGGGCCGGCTCCGCCGACAAGGCCGCGATCGTGAAAGCCCTGAAGGAAACCAAGGATTTTAACGGGATTGCCGGTCCCATCACCTTTACCGCGGAAAACAAACTGGCCCGGAGCAATTTCGTGGTCCTGGTCGCCAAAGGCCCTAACTGGGTCCTGAACAAATAAGACGCACATCCATGCCATAACCGCGGGAAATTTTTTCCGCGGTTCTTTCCACAACCTTCCCGGCCGTCCCCTTCAAAGTGGGCGGTCGGACCCCGCAGAGGAAAAGCGTGTCCAATCTCGACATCCTGTTGCAGCAGCTGGCAAACGGCTTGATACTGGGATCCTTTTACAGCCTGGTCGCACTCGGATACACCATGGTGTACGGGATCATCAAACTGCTGAATTTCGCCCACGGTGATATTTACATGGTCGGTGCGTTTGTCGGTTTTTCGATTCTGTCTGTGGTCGGCGGCGTATTGGGGGATGGATGGACGGGAATCATCGCCACCATGGCGCTCAGTATGATCGCCGTCGGATTTCTCGGTGTTCTGATCCAGCGGATTGCCTACCGGCCCATGTTGCAGGCCCCCAGATTGTCCATTCTCATTACCGCACTGGCAGTTTCCCTTATTCTCTACAACCTGGTGATGTCGGTGACGGATGGTGAATTCAAGGCCTTCACCGTGGGTCTCGGCTATGAAGGGGTTTCTTTGGGCCAGGTATATGTCACCTATACCCAGATCGTGCTGGTTGCCGCGACCGCCGTGCTGATGACTGTGCTGCATCTGTTTATCAGCAAAACCATGTACGGGAAAGCCATGCGTGCCATTTCCATCGACCAGGACGCCTGTCGTCTGATGGGAATTGATGTAAACAAGGTGATCGCCGTCACTTTTTTCGTCGGATCTTCCCTGGCTGCCGCGGCCGGTGTGATGGCCGGTGTGTATTATGGATCGATTCACTTTTTCATGGGATTCGTCATTGGTCTGAAGGCCTTTACCGCCGCAGTCATGGGTGGTATCGGCAGCATTCCCGGTGCTATGCTGGGAGGGCTGATCCTGGGCCTTTTGGAAGCTTTCGGTACTCAGATCCCGTTTATCGGATCGGAATGGAAGGATGTTTTCGCCTTCGGAATCCTGATTCTGCTCTTGGTATTCAAACCCACCGGCTTGTTGGGCCGGACCGAAATTGAACGGATGTGATGGGAGAGGAGGAGACAAGGAAACATGATGCTGGCAGATCGGGAGCGTGCCCATTGACCACCGACACCGTCATTCCACCACCCGCAGGCCTCGCAGAACGATTGGCGGTCTTTCTCGAGAAAAGTCAGCGGCCTCTCTATGCTCTGCTGCTGGCCGCTCTATGCATCGTTCCCGCGTTTGCGAATAATTACGTTCTGGAAGTACTGGCCAACACCTGGTTTTACGTAATCCTTTGCCTGGGACTGAATATCGTGGTCGGGTACGCCGGCCTGCTGGATTTGGGATATGCCGCATTTTTCGCTGTCGGCGCCTATACCACCGGCATTTTGACATCCCAGTTCGGGGTGAATTTCTGGCTGACCATCCCGGTAGCCATGCTTTTTTCCACTATCGCGGGAATTATTATTGGAGGACCGACCCTGCGCCTCCGCAGTGATTACCTGGCGATTGTCACGTTGGGATTCGGAGAAATTGTCCGGATTGCTGCCCGGAATCTGAAGATCACCGGGGGGGCCAGCGGATTGATCGGGATTGACCGCCCTCATTTTTTCGGGGTCGAGCTCAACCAGATCAGCCATTATTATTTCGTGTTTCTCGTGCTGGCCGTCCTGGGGGTTTTCGCCAGCTACCGGCTGCAGCACTCCCGCCTGGGAAGGGCGTGGCAATATGTGCGGGAAGACGAGGATGCGGCCGAGGCGATGGGTATCAACCGGGTGATCGTAAAGCTCTATGCCTATATCACCGGTGCGGTATTCGCCGGGATCGCGGGCTGTTTTTTCGCGGCCAAAATGACCGCCATTTCACCGGAAACTTTCACCTTCTCCCAGTCCATTCTGATCCTTTTGGGCGTAGTGTTCGGCGGGATGGGCAAAATCCCGGGAGTAGTCTGCGGTGCCGCGGCCCTGGTTCTGTTTCCCGAAGTATTCCGGGGTATCGGATCCATGCGGATCCTGGTCTTTGCCGTGGTGATGCTTCTGGTGATGTTGTACCGTCCCCAGGGGATCTGGCCGGCGCGTAAAACCGGATAGGGAATCTATGACACTTCTGGAAGTCCATAAAATCAGTTTAAGCTTCGGTGGGCTGACCGTGATCGATTCCTTGAGCTTCACCATCGAGGCCCATTCCATTACCAGCCTGATCGGTCCCAACGGAGCGGGGAAAACTTCGGTGTTCAACTGCCTGACCGGTTTCTACCAGCCGGATTCCGGAGATATCCGGTTTGACGGCAGGTCTATCCGCAGAAAAAAACCCCACCGGATCACCCAGAGCGGTATGGCCCGGACCTTCCAGAACCTCCGGCTGTTCCGAAACATGACGGTATTGGAAAATGTTATGTCCGGGATGCATTGCCGTTCCCATGCCGGTGCGTGGAGCGCGTTGATCCGGCCGGGCTTTCAGCGGCGCGAGGAGGATCATATCCGGGAAGTCGGTATGCAGTGCCTGGAATTTGTGGGGATACCGGATTCGGCGGAACGGATCGCCGGGAGCCTGCCGTATGGAGACCAGCGCCGGGTTGAATGGGCGCGGGCTCTGGCCACGCAGCCCAAACTGCTGTTGTTCGATGAGCCGGCGGCCGGGCTGAACTACGATGAAAAGGAACGGCTGATTCAACTGATCCGGCGGATCAGAAGCGATTTGGGCATCACGGTGTTTCTGATCGAACATGATATGGGACTGGTCATGCGGGTGTCCGAACGGATCACGGTGATCGATTACGGCCATAAAATCGCCGAAGGAGTTTCCGAGGAAATCCAGAACAACCCGAAAGTTATCGAGGCCTATCTGGGAAAGGAAGAGAGTTGACCGCTACGAGCGACGTCGTATTGCAGCTTCGGGATATTGAAACCTGTTATGGAAAAATTGTCGCTCTGCGCGGTATCGACATGGTCGTCAGACAGGGACAGATTGTGGCGCTACTGGGCGCAAACGGAGCCGGAAAAAGTACGACCCTCCGGACCATATCCGGGTTGATCCGCAGTACCCGCGGGGCCATCGAATTTCTGGGCAAGGACATCACGCGGTCTCCGGCCCATGTGACGGTTCGCAACGGGTTGATCCATGTTCCGGAGGGTCGTCGGATTTTCAAGGGGATGACCGTCCAGGAAAACCTGGATCTGGGCTCTTTCACCCTCCGGGAGGATGCGGAAAGAAGGCGGCGGATGGGGCGGGTATTCGATCTTTTTCCCATTCTGGAAAAACGGCGCAAGCAGGACGCCGGATTGCTTTCCGGCGGGGAACAGCAGATGCTGGCCATGGGCCGGGCGCTCATGAACGATCCGAAACTTCTGTTGCTGGACGAACCGTCGATGGGACTGGCGCCGTTTCTGGTTCAGGAAATTATGCGGGTGATCCGGCAGTTGAACGAAGCGGGCACTACGATTCTTCTGGTGGAACAGAATGCCAAGGCGGCCTTGAAGCTGGCCCATTACGGGTACGTGTTGGAAACCGGCCGAATCGTGATGGAAAATGACGGGGAGAGTCTGCAGAAAGACGAGCGGATTGTGAAGGCCTATCTGGGGAATTAGAAGTTGCCCGCCGTCCCGGTGCGACCTATCCCCCCCAGCAGAGGGTGGCCCAAGCCAGGAATTTATCCCCTCCCCCTCGTGGGCCGGGGTAGGGATAACAATTTTTTCCCTTCACTTTTTCAGGCTGGGGCAGGGGAACCAATTTTTTCCCTCCCCAGGGGGGAAGGAGGGCCAGGGATACCAATTTTTTCCCTCCCCCCTGGTGGGGGAGGGTCAGGGTGGGGGGGGGATAGCGGAACAAGCCGCCTTTGTTTCGGCTTTCCGAAT
>CAZTKB010000189.1:0-6836 GCA_964614125.1 uncultured Desulfobacterales bacterium
GAGAGGATGAGCTGCCAATCTGAACCATCCTCCGCAAGAAGGGATGAACTACCAGCCTTTCCGCAGGAAAGCCGGAACGGGGGACCTATTCCGCCTTTCTTGCAGGAAAAGCTGCCTGAGGATGCCGCACTCGCCGGATCGGACAGTGACAGCGGCCAAAATGCCTCGATGGTCGGCCTTGGGGTTCAAACCCCATAATAGCTTCGATACCAGTCCACAAAATGCTGGATACCGATTGCCAGCGGGGTATGGGGGCGGAAATCCACATCGCGCACCAGGTCATCGATATCCGCATAGGTGGCCGGCACATCCCCAGGCTGCATGTCCAGAAATTCTTTCCGCGCGGTTTTCCCGAGACAGGCCTCAATGCCCTGGATGAATTCGATCAATTCGACCGGCTGATTGTTCCCGATATTGTAAATGCGGTATGGCGCATAGGAAGTTCCCGGATCCGGATGGTCACCGCTCCATTCCGGAGAAGGTAAAGGCAACCGATGCATTATCCGGTAGACCCCTTCCACGATGTCATCGATGTAGGTGAAGTCCCGTTTCATTTTCCCATGGTTGAACACCTGAATCGGACGGTCTTCCAGAATTGCCCGGGTAAACAGGAACAAAGCCATGTCTGGCCGCCCCCAAGGGCCGTATACGGTAAAAAACCGTAACCCGGTACAGTGCATTCCATACAGGTGGCTGTAGGTGTGCGCCATCAGCTCATTGGCTTTTTTGGTGGCAGCGTACAAGGACACCGGATGATCCACATTATGATGCACCGAGAAGGGCATGCGTGTATTGGCTCCATACACCGAACTGGAAGATGCAAACACCAGATGCCGGATCCCATGATGCCGGCATGATTCCAGCAAATTGACGAAACCAACCAGGTTGGATTCCACATAGGCATGCGGGTTGGTCAGGGAATACCGGACCCCGGCCTGTGCGGCCAGATTTACAACCACCTCGATCCGTTCCGTGGAAAAAATTCGGTTCAGACCATCCCGATCGGCCAGATCAACGGGATAACAGCAAAACCTCGGATAGGATGTCAATTGGCGAAGCCTGTCCTGCTTCAACGTAACATCGTAGTAAGGGTTCAGATTGTCCACCCCGATCACCCGATATCCGTTGTCCAGCAATTTCCGGGACAAATGAAATCCGATAAAACCGGCCGCCCCAGTCACCAACACCGTCGAAAAATCCATATTCATGGTATGTGATATTCCTTGCTTCAGCCCGTCAGGATAGGGACATCAACCGGTAGACCAACATTCCCGACATCCATGCGATGTCCTCAGGCGACAGGATATCACCGATACTTTCATCAAACAGAATTGCGGCCTCCGCGGGAAATTCCTCATCCCCCAAATAGATAATCAACTGGACGGGAACTTTGGGAAACACCTGGAATTCAAAAGCCGCGTCTCCGACGTCCAGCGGCCGTCCGCTCAGTTTGCCTGACGCATCCGCCAAGGCTTTTGGATCCTGACCGAAGCGTTTTTTCAAGGGATCCACGGCACGTTTGATAAACGCGCTGAAATAAAACTGGGCACCAGGAATTTCCCGATAAGCCACCCATCGCCCCTTCAGCCATTCCGGCGGATTACCCATCAGATAATGCAGAATCAATACCTGTTCCTGCAACGGAATCGGCTGGTCTTCATCCACGCTCGTAAAAACGAAATCCGGATATCCGATCCGGTAGGTCCGATTCAAAAAACGAATCTGCAACCCGGATTCTTCCACCGGCTCCAAACCCGACCTTCGGGCAAGTACTTCCAGCGGTTCCCTGGCCAGAATTTCGGCGGCCCGCGCTTTGGCGGCGATATAATCATCTATTCTTGGCATACGAATACTCACATTGGTAACGAAAAAAAAGCCCCGTATGCATGAGCGGACGGGGCTTTCGCTTCCGAAAAACCGGAATCAGATATCCAGCCAGGAATCCGAATACAGGGTTTTACCCAAAATCACATTGGTGGTTTTGACATAGTCCTGCATTTCCTTGGACAGGCCGGCCATGTCGGGAGTGGCACCGTCCACAACCGAATAAATCAGATCCACGATATCCGGGCGTTGCCCCTTGGCAATGGCGGTCAACTGATCGTCCAGAGGGTCGGAAATGACCGAATACATGCCGCATTTCTGGAGCATGACCATATACGTCTGGTTCAGGATCGGACGAAGATGAGTCGGAGGTCCGTTGGAAATATTGGAAAGGCCGCAGGTGCTTTTCACACCCGGCGCCATATCCTGAAGCATGCTCTGGAAGGCCATCAGGCTGAGTGCCTGGGGCTGCTGAATGTTAACGGGTGTCACGATTCCATCCACCCAGATTTTCTCATTGGGGATGCCCGCTTCGTTGGCTGCGTAAATCAACTCTACACAGAGTGCAGCACGCTCGTTTTCATCCCGGGGGAGTCCTTCCGGCCCCCACATGAGCGCGATGAAATCACATCCGTGTTCCGCCGCCAGAGGGATCATTTTTTCATACCGCTCCGGACGGCACATAATTGAGTTGATCAGGGGCGGAAGCTTGCAGACTTTCAATGCGGCGGCGATAGCGTCGATATTGGAGGTATCCAGGGCCAGGGGAATATCGGTAACAACTTCCTGGACCACCTCCACGACCCACGGCATCAGTTCCGGACCGTCTTTTTTGGCAGGCCCCAAATTGATATCAATATAATCCATGCCCTTGGATTTCTGGAAAAGGGCCTCTTCCTGGATCGGTTTGGGATCGCGTTCTTTGAACGCGCGGCCGATCTTTTTGTTGATGACATTCAAACTCTCGCCGATCAGTAACATACATCCTCCTTGAAAATGGGGAAATGAAACGTTCATGGAACTGTTGCACAGGCTGAAAACGGCACACGAGCTGTTGAAGGAAAGACCCTCCTCAAGACATCTGGAGAAGAGTCTTTCGATCCGGCTCTCACCGTGCTTTCAGAAACGCGGGGATATGTGCGGCTTCCCGCGGGCCGACCGTGATGGTCACGCCCGGAAGTTCTTCTTCCACATCACCGGCGATGGCGGCCGCATAGCCTGGAATGATCAGCTCTTTCTTGTTGACCTTGTCCATGATTCCGGTCTTCTTCACAAACGCGCCCACATCATCACCGGAGAATTTACCGGCAGCCCACGCGGTCATGACGGAGAGTCCTTCGGAATCCTTGATCAGGAGATACGACGGTACCCGGCTTCCCTCGATTTCGCCGGACACGATGAAATAGGTCAAAGCGAAATTGGTGGTCACCAATACCGGTGAATCGGCATTCGGGTTGTTGATTTCATAAATGCCCTGGGTCACGGTCATCGGCCGCTGCGGGTCGGTGAAGATGTTCAGCCGCTCCAGAAGCAGCGGGAAAACGGATTCGCCGGCAAAATCCGACAGAACCACGATACCGGCGTATTTGGCGGTGAACATGGCGGCGATCATGGTTTCCACATCCAAATTAGATGCCATTTCACACGGAAAGGTGATGGTCGGAAAACCAAGTGCCCGGTTGCCGGCTTTGAGAGCCGCGCGGCGAATGATGATCTGGTCCTCCAAAGCCTGTTTGACATCCCGTGATCCGGAGTCAATGACCAGATCCTTCAAACCCATTTCCGTCAACTTCGTGGTGATCGGAATCAGGGCGTCGATGGATTCCGCCTTTACTGCGAGCGGCAGGCCCGTCTCTTTGGCCAAAGCGCCGAAAGCATCTGCAGTGGCGGCGGTAGCCGCATATATCAGGGGTTTCTTAAATTGAGCCGCGGCGACTCCGGCTTTCATGACATCGATGTTTTCCGACATCAGAACCAGGTTGAATTCCGATGTTTCCGCAATCAGCTTGGCTTTGGCGGCAAAGGCGGCCGCATCGCCGGAAACGTCTTTCAAGGCAACCAGTTCAGGCCGAAGATTGAGTCCCACCCGCTCATACTGAAAAGCGTTCCAGATCTTGAGTTTGGCCTGAAGATCGGCTTCCGGCATATTCGAGGCAACCACCGCGGCATATACCGTCTTGTTGTAAAACGTTTTTTCATGTCGATACAGGACCGTCTCACCACCGGTCACCACCGACCGGACACCCTTTCCAATTGTCACGGGCCGAATGGGGGGAGCAGACGCTTCCGCCAACTTCTCCCGGGCCTCGTCGGATACATAGGGACAACTGTCAAGTTCCGCCTTCCCGGATGCCAGGTTCATGGCAAAAGCAAGGCAGGTAGGTACTCCACACTCCTTGCAGTTGGTCTTGGGCAGGAGTTTGAAAATCTGAATACCGGTTAATGCCATTGGTTTCTCCTTATCTCACTAATGGTTCAGGCCGGGAAGCGGTCGGCTTCCCGGTCCCTTCATGTGTCAGGGTTCGTTGAAACAGCGAATATGGGTGGACGGGAAGAAAGCCGAAGTCGACTCTCCCCCCGGGCCAGATCGGTTATCCGGCGATGATGGATTCCATGGACACGGCCGGATGGCCCACTTTCTGGAGAAACGGCAGAATTTCTTCTTCGGTGGTGCCGACGGTTTCATCCGCAATCATATCGATCAAGTTCGGATATCCCAGTTCTTCTCCCCGTTTGATCAATCTTTCCCGAAGTTCTTCTTTCAGGCTTTTGGGCATCCAGACCATCCGGAGAAGTCCGCCGTCACCGGCCACGAACTTTCTCTGGGTGATGTTGTACTTGGAATGTCCGACAAAACCGGGGGAAGATGCACCGCCGCCCATGACACCTGCCAGCGTGGTGAATTTCATTCCGCAGGGGGTTTCTCCGGCATAATCCCGGTGAACGGTCATGATGCCGTTACAGGTTGGCAGAGCCGCCGCAATGCATTCGCAGCATCCGCAGGTGGTCATGGGATCGATCATCAGCGAGTAAAAATTGTAATGATCAATGGCACCGCGGGACGCCTTTCGGATAAAATCATTGACGCCTTTCCATTGCCCCAGCTTCGGATCCAGGCATTCTCCCTTGATGATCGGCTGGTTGGGACCGGTGGGGTTGATTTCAAACGAAGCCTTGCAGTCCATCCAGTTATAGGCGCCGCACAGACCCGTCCGTTCCGGGCTGACCGTGCAGACATGGGTGGGGGCAAAAGACTGGCACAGCGTGCAGGAATAGTAGGTTTCCTCGTCCTCGTCCGTCATCTTCTCGACGCGCTCGTCCCGCAACCTGTACTCCGCGCGGGCGCGGGTGGTCAGCTTGTCGACATCTTCCTTGTTGGTGTACAGGGTGACCTGAACCTTGTCGACGATCTTCTGAAAATCCTGGTGGAATTTGGCATGGAGCACCACACCGATATCCTTCAGGGTGAAGCCTTTTTCGATCGCGGCCTTGCTGACCCGGACCCAGGAAATGTCCCGCTGCCCGATGTGCATGATGCCTTGGATATAGTTGATAAGATGATGGATCTGCCGTTCCAGGATCGGTTCGAAGTCGGTCTGGAACTCGCGGCCCGCGATCTGGACATAGATACCCAGGGAGAATGTGCCGCCGGGTTTGACCTCGGTGATGTCCGGACCCACGACCACGACCTTCCCATCCTCGATCTCGTTCATTTCGGCCATCTTCACCAGCTCGGTGCACTGGGTCTTGCCGCCGCCGCACTGGCTGTGCAGGTCGGCTCCACGAACACGCTCGCCCTCGTAGGCAGGACCGAACGCGCAGGGGATATCGATTTTCGAAACCGTGACCTTGAGACCGCGGACTTCAACCGATTTTTGGACCATGTCTTCGTGTTTGACGTTGGCCACCACGTGTTCGTAGGTACAGATACCGGTCGGAAGGATTTCCGGAATGTCGGTATCGGCAATGGTCGGGAAGCCCCAGTTGACGCATCCGGCCGCTGCGGCCGCCCATTCGGCGTTGACATCGCCCAGTGCGTTGACAAATGCGAAGATTCTGTTCTTGTTGTACATCAGCATCTTCCGGTAGTCACCGGCTTTGATGCCGCCGAAGGCCATTGCCGCGCGGTTGGCAAAACCCAGCGCGAAAATGGCCGAGGAAATATCCGGTCCGAAAGGAACGATACGGGTATTCCACCCGATCTGGACGCCGGCTTCCAGCAGTTGCTGGGCCACGGTCGTTCCGTTCTGGTTGGCAGCCAGGAAGATGTAAAGGCTTCGTTTCTGGTATTCCTCGACGATCATCTTGGCGATTTCCGGTGAAGGAGCAGCGCCGACAATCGCGGCAAACCCCGGCGCGGAGCCGTCCACGAACTCGACACCCCGTTTCCGGAACACGGTATCATCCGCCGCACCCAGCCAGATTTTTCCGGCATTCTCATCAATCTCTTCGGAATGCAGATAGAAATCCGGATCTTCCAGGTATCGGAGGGCTTCCTCAATTTCAAAAGCCAGCAGGGCGGCCATACCGGCATCCAGAAGGGGGCCGAGATAGGGCAGGTGATGGGCACCCTTGACGTGAGGCGGCAGCAGGCCGCGTGCGAAATCCAGGGGTTTTTTCATATCCTCCAGGGTTTCGACCTTGATTCCCAACAGCGAATAAATGACCGGCAGATAGTACGCCGTATTCGGAAAGCCGACCTTGGTATCCGCATTATAGGTGGCCAGCGCCTTTTTGTATTTTCCTTCTACCTTGGATACGATATTGTATCCGCCCTGAATGGCGGCAAATGCGACTAATCTTGACATGGTTCCTCCTTCGTTGAGGATTTATATACGGTTGTATTTCTTGCGCCGCAGCGGTTGTTTTTGGCCGCTTATCAGGCGGACAGTTTCATCCGGTCGGCCATATCCATCAAAACGCGGTCTCGGGCCTTGTCGATTCCCAGAGCCTTCCGTTTTTTATCGATGTGGGCGATCATTTTATCAGCCATTTTGAGGGGATCAGGTTCA
>CAZTKB010000190.1:0-6811 GCA_964614125.1 uncultured Desulfobacterales bacterium
GCAGGAAAAGCTGTCTGAGGATGCCGCACTCGCCGGATCGGACAGCGACAACGATCGGGTTGGTTCATCCAAACTGATCGGTTGTCCCGGTCCATTTCGGCGGAATCCCCCCCTGTCCGATCCGTCTGCGAGTGCCGCATCCGAGTTCTTTTCCCAGGGAAAGCGGGATCGGTCGCCCCGGGACGGCGGGCTAATAAACCGTTTGGCAATCCGCTTTACCCCCCCACCCTGACCCTCCCCCACCAGTGGGGAGGGAAAAAAGGGAGGAGGGGATGAACTATCAGCCTTTCCGCCGGAAAGCCGGAAATGACGGCAGGCCAAAAAGTCCGCCCCTGTCCTATCGGTTCCACGAAAACATCGCGGCTGAAATTCCCAGCCCCGCCACCGTCACCAAGACCAGAACCCCCAGATGCACCCCCACATCCGTCAGCCCTGCCCCCTCGTTCATGATCTTTCGCACGGCGGCAAGAAAATGTGTCAACGGTAACGCCCGGCTCGCAACTCGAATCCACTCCGGCGCGCCTTCGATGGAAAACCAGACTTCGGACAGAAACATCATCGGCCAGGAAATGAAGTTCAACACCCCGCTGGTAAACTCCTCGCTGGTTCCCCGGGCCGCCAGCATCAGGCCCAGGGAAGTCAGGCTGAGGCTGCCAGCCAGAAACACGACGGCCAAATCCAGGTAGCTGCCCTCCACATGAAACCGGAACAACAGATCACATCCGACCCAGACCAGCACCGCGGTAAACATCAGAAGAAAGATCCGGGACAGCATCTGGGCGGTCAAATACTCCAGCGCCGTCAACGGGGTGGCCTTCAGGCGGCGCAGCACTCCGTTTTTCCGGTAGCGCACCACCACGTATCCCACTCCCCACAAGGCGGAAAACATCATGTTCATTCCCAGAATGCCGGGAAAAAGCCATTCGATATAGCGGATATCCCGGCCCTGTATTTCCTGTTTTTGGATAGGCAGGGACATTTCTTCGGGAACCAGACCGGCAATCAGGAATTTCTCCATCAGGTATCCCCGGGGGGAGCTGTCGCTGATCCAGTACCGGTATGGCGGCGCCCCCTGTTCGATCAGCATGTCGATCTTGTGATGCCTCAGCCGGGCCAATCCTTCCTCCAGACTGGGAAACCCTACAAAGTCGACATATTTCGCTTCCCGGAACGCCTCCGGCAGGTGCAGATCATCCCGTACCAGGTTTGTCCCCTCGCACGGGAACACCCCCACCTTGTTTTCCTGAAAGGATTTCCCGCCGAACATCAGCCCGAACCCGACGACAATCAGGAAAGGAAACAGAAAATTCCAGCCGAACGCGGCCCGGTCCCGGAAATATTCCCGGTTCCGGGCCACCAGCATGGCCCACATACGCCGGAGATTCATCCGCGCCTCACCTATTCCCGAAGCTGCCGACCGGTCAGCCGCAGAAAGACGTTTTCCAAATTCGGGGTGCACACCGGTTTTCCCCCTTCATCATGGCAGTGCCGCCGCAGCAGTTGGGAAACCGATCCTCGGTCGATAATTCTGCCGGCATCCATAATCGCGATGTCATCGCACAGATATTCCGCCTCCTCCATGTAATGCGTGGTCAGAACAATGGTTTTTCCTTCCGCCTTGATCTGGTCCACAATATCCCAGAGATTCCGCCGGGCCTGAGGATCCATTCCGGTGGAGGGTTCGTCCAGAAACAACAGGGGCGGATCGTTGATCATGGCCAGAGCCAGCATCAGCCGCTGCCTTTGGCCGCCGGAGATCCGATCGTTGTAGCGGTTCTCGATTTCCCGGAGATTGCATCGGTCCAGCACCGCCTCCAGATCCGCTGAACGCCGGTATAGTTGCTGGAACACGGACAGTGTCTCCCGAACTGTCAGAAAAGAAAACAGGGCGGTCTGCTGGAGCTGGATGCCGACCTCCTCCCGAAAAAGCGCGTTCCGCGGCTTTCCCTTGTACCGGATTTCCCCGGATGTGGGCCAGACGATGTCTTCCATCATCTCGATGGTCGTTGTCTTCCCGGCCCCGTTGGGGCCGAGCAAGCCGAAACACACGCCTTCGGGTATGGAAAAACTGATGCCGTCCACCGCCGTGGTTCCGTTATAGGTTTTCCTCAGTTCGATCACTTCGATCAATGGCTCAACCATAGCAATTTTTTGGCTTGAATGTTGCATTTTTGAAACCAACCCAATATCATAAACACGCATGCGGTATCCGACCGGATGACCCCTGACAGAGGCCGTCCCAAACTAGACTGTTTCCTGATTCGTGGCAACCGGAAACTGAAAAACTGTGCCTATAAATTTCACCTCCGCACCACGTCATGCATATCGATTCAAATAGAAAAGTCCCGTTTCCCCGGGTTTCTCTTATCGTTCCAGTTCACAACGGCCGGGACGCTTTCCGGATATGCCTCCTTCGAATCCGGCACCTTTCTCCACCCCCGGCTGAATTGATCGTCGTTTTGGATGGCCCGGATCCGGAATCCCGGATCCATGCCCAAAACGCAGGCGCCCGGATCCTGTCCCATCCGGTTCCCCTTGGGCCTGCCGCGGCCCGAAACTTGGGCGCTAGGCACGCCTCCGAAGAAATCCTGTTTTTTGTGGATGCCGATGTCGCCCTTCCCTCCGATGCCGTCGCCATGGTCACCGCGGCACTGTCCGACAGTTCCGAGGTGGATGCCCTGATTGGCAGCTACGATGATTCCCCGCCGGAGTCGGATTTCTTTTCCCGTTTCAAAAACCTCTTCCATCACTACACCCACCAGAATTCCCGGGAAAATGCCCGGACCTTCTGGGGGGCCTGCGGCGCCATCCGGCGGGAGGTGTTCCAACAGGTCGGGGGCTTCGATCCCTCCTACCGAAAACCATCCGTGGAAGACATCGAACTGGGCGGACGTCTGCACCGTGCCGGGTTCCGCATCCGGCTGCTCAAGTCCTTGCAGGTCACGCACCTGAAGCGATGGGGCCGGCGCGGCATGATCACCACGGACATCTTCCACCGGGCCATCCCCTGGACCCGGATGATTCTCCGGCAGCAGGCCCTGCCCAATGACCTGAACCTGACCATCGTCGACCGGATTTCAGCCCTGATGGCGTTGGGTATCGCCCTGGGTCTGGCTGGAGCGGCTTTCCGGCCCCTTCTTCTGATGCCGGTGGCCGGCATGGCCTTGTTGCTTCTGACGATCCACCGCAGGCTGTACCGGTTTTTCCACCGGAAAGGCGGTGCTGTTTTCGCGGCCCGGGGAATCCTGTGGCACTGGATCTATTACCTCTATTCCCTGGCCGGCTTCGGTGCCGGCATCCTGTATCATGCCGCCGACAAGATCGGGATCTTTCGGACATCTTCGGTTTCCGCGAATTCCGGATCATGACACCAGCCGAAATTCGTTCCCAGCCGGGTGACAGCCTGGAATTTTCGGAACCGCCGGTTCTGATCATCGGAGGAGGACCTTCTGGAATCGCCGCCGCGCATCGGCTTTCCGAGGCCCGGCACCCGGCCCTGCTGATCGAACAGTCCAGCCGACTGGGAGGGATCGCACGGACCGAAGAATACCGGGGATTTTTCTTTGACATCGGCGGGCATCGGTTTTTCACCAAAAATGAGGAGATCGACTCCCTGTGGCACCGGATGCTCAAGGACCGGTTCCGGCGTGTCGTTCGAAACTCTCGAATTTACTATCAGAACCAATTTTTCAAGTATCCGCTGAAACCATTCGAGGCCATGGCGAAGTTCGGTCCATGGGAAAGCGCGCGGGTCATCCTAAGCTACCTGGACTCTCACCGGAAGGGCGGATCGGCTCCCCGGAACCTGGAGGAATGGATGATCCGAAAATTCGGACGCCGCCTCTACGAGCTGTTTTTTGAACGGTACACGGAAAAAGTCTGGGGCATTCCCTGCCGGGAGATCGAAAGCGATTGGGCTGATCAGCGCATCAGCGGGCTGTCTCTGGCGGAAATCCTCCGCAATTTTCTCCATCCCGGAAGAAACCGGGCCAAAAGCCTGATCGAATCCTTTCACTACCCGGTGCGCGGCCCCGGAATGATGTGGGACCGTTTCGCCGAGGACATCGCGAACAACGGCGGCCGCGTTCTCCTGCAGTGCCGCGGGGAAACCGTTTTCCATGATACCCGGCGGATTCTGGCCGTCCAATGCAGCCATCACCGGGTAAACCGGACGATCCCCTGCCGGTATCTTCTGTCCAGCATGCCTCTTTCCCATCTCATCCGCCGGATGGACCCTCCGCCACCCCGGGAAATACGGCATGCCGCAGAGGGACTCCGCTTCCGATCCCTGATCCAGGTCTGTCTGATCATCCGGATGCCTACCCCGTTTCCGGACCAGTGGATCTATATCCACGATCCCGGACGGAAGGTAGGCCGGATTCAGAATTTTCGGAACTGGAGTGCTGCCATGTCTCCGGATCCGGCATTCCACCATCTGGGAATGGAATATTTCTGTAACCGGAATGATTCCTTCTGGAACCAGCCGGATGCGGACCTGATCTCCCTGGCTGCAGCGGAGTTGGAAGCTCTGGAGTTGGGTCGGGCGGATCAGGTTTCGGAAGGGTTTGTGATCCGGGAACCGTTCGCGTATCCGATCTATGACCGGAAGTACCGGGAGCATATCGCGGCAATCCGATCCTATCTGTCCGGCTTCGAAAACCTGGTTTCCATGGGCCGCAACGGCATGCACCGGTACAACAACATGGATCACGCCATGCTGACCGGGCGGATGGCGGCGGAAAACGTACTGGGCGCCTCTCACAACCTCTGGAACGTCAACGAGGATGCCGCCTACCTGGAAAAAAAACCGTGATCCCGCCCAGCAAAACCCGTCGTATCGGACAGATGCCGCTGTTCTGGGCGCTCATTGTACTAACCCTTGCCCTGGCCGGTCAGTGGGCGATGGTCACGGTCAATTATGGCCAAAACCCCACCGCCCTCTTTCGGATTGGTGCCCAACGGCCCCTGCCACCGGAACTGGCCAACGACACCTGGTTCTTTCCCGCTGAATCCGACTACGATGGCCAGTTTTTCCGCCTCCTGGCCCACGATCCGCTGGGAACCCGGGGATATCCGGCTTTCATGGATGCGCCGGCCATCCGCTACAGCCGGATTCTGCTCCCGGCTGCCGCTTTTCTGCTGGCCGGAGGATGGCAGCCATGGATTGATGCCGCATATATCGGCACGGTAGCCGCCTTTTTGTTCCTGGGCACGTTTTTTACCGGTAGGTGGGCCGTGAGCCATGGCCGCCACCCGGCCTGGGGCCTGGGTTTTCTGCTGCTGCCCGGAAGCTTTCTTTCCGTGTGGATGATGACCGGAGAAATTGCCCTTCTGGCCATCTCCGCGGTTCTGATCGAATGTCTGGAAAAGAAAAACCGAGTCGGCGCTTTCCTCTGCCTGGCCCTGGCCGGGCTGTGTCGGGAAACCGGGCTGGTTTTGCCGGCTTCCGCGGGCTTGATCTGCCTTCTGAACAAAGACATCCGCGGATGCCTGGTTGCCGCTGCAAGCCTGATTCCAACCGGCGTCTGGTACGGGTATATCCATTTCTTTCTTCCCGGCACATCATCGGTCATCCCGGCCTGGCTCGCCACCGAACCGGCCACCGGGTTCCTGCGGGCACTGTTCATTCCCCCCCAATTTTCGGATTCCGATCCGGTCGCCTTTTTCGTTTGGATCTTGGATCGATTATCCCTGGCCGGCCTGCTGATCCTTTTTGTCCTGGCAGCCCGGCGGCTGTGGAAGGGAGACCGTTCCTTCGCCACAATAGTCGCCGGCATGCATATCGGAATTGCCCTCGCCGTCAACAACACGGTGTTCTGGCAGATTCCCCTGGGATACACCCGGCCGTTTTCGACCATGATGGCCTTTGTGGGGTGGCAGTCTTTCACTTCCGGATATTCACCAGCCGAAAGAATCGTTGCAGTAGGGAGCATTCTGGCAGTAAGCGCCCGAATCTGGGCACAATGGCTCTACGGGGAATGGTGGAAAGCCATACCGGTCTGATGCCGGCAACCTCCGGTGGATGGGCTCCGGAGCAAACACATTGAGAAAAATACAGATCATGTCCGATCCTCAGATTTCTGTCATTTGCATTGTCCCGGACAACTTGAAAACGGTCCGGATAATTCTCGAACACCTGGAACGCCAGACAGTGGCGGACCGGATCGAACTGGTCCTGGTTACCCCCATGCGTTTGGATGGGGTGGAAGCGGGCCTAAAAACCCGGGGCTTCGCCGCCGTGACAATTGTGGAAACCGGGCCGATGCTCTCGACCGCCCATGCCCGGGCCGTCGGTGTCCGGCGGGCCGCCGCCCCGCTGGTCGCCTTTGTGGAAGACCATTGTTTTCCGGATCCCGGGTGGGCCGAGGCATTCCTCCAGGCGCATCAGGGTCCCTGGGCTGCGGTCGGCCCGATGGTGGCCAACGCCAATCCCCGCAGTCCGGTCAGCCGTGCCAATTTCTGGATCGAGTATCTGGATTGGGCGGCCCCAAAGAAATCCGGACCGGTACCGCACCTGCCGGGTCACAACAGTTCCTACAAGAAAGTGGTTCTCCTGGATTACGGAGACCGCCTTCCGGAATTTCTGGAGGCCGAAAGCGTGCTTCACTGGGACATGGGCTCCCGGGGCCATTGCCTGTTTCTGGAGACAGCCGCCACGGCACGGCATATGAACTTTTCACGGTTTGTGCCGGCCATCCGCCTCCGCCTTCTCGGCAGCCGACTTTTCGCCGCCACGCGGGCCGGATCCTGGTCCATCTCCCGCCGCTTGGTCTATATCACCGGCGGTCCGCTGATCCCCATCGTCCGGATG
>CAZTKB010000191.1:0-6802 GCA_964614125.1 uncultured Desulfobacterales bacterium
CTTGCCGGTTCGACCAATGAGATACCGTATGGATTCAATCATGTCATGACCGATCACCCAGGGCACCAATCCGTCGGAGTAAATCAAAAATATCCAGCCATGAAGAGGTATCGTGTCAAATTCACGGTCCCTGGCCCCGGGAAACAAACGCGGCGGGTGATCCATCAGAATCCGCCCGAGCATACGGGCCACCAGGTTGTCCGTTCTCAATGTCTCCGGAGGAGGTAATCCGCGGAAAAAGCGCTGCCAAACTGCCCCCGGATCCGACAACGGAGCACTCTTTGCCTCTGTTGGTCGGTGGTTTGCCCGGAACACATCGGTCAGAATCGCCAGAACCAGATGGTGAAGCGGCGCCGGGATCTCGGCCAGGGAGGGATGGGACCGCAGGCAGTGCATCAGATCGTCCCTCTCTTTCTCCAAAAAAATCGGATCCTCTTGTTTCTCCCCGACGGCGGGATCAGGAAACGGAAGAAAAGGCCCCTGCCGTTCCAAGGTGGCTTTCCGTTCTCCGGCCAGCTCTTCATACTCCTCGAATCCCGAAATACCACGCAGATACAAAGACCCGGTCCAATTCAGAAAAATCCCGCGAAAGTCCGAATGATTGGCGGAATCAAAAAATCCCCGGGCCAATTTGGATCGGATATCGTTGATCCGGATCACCTGGTACAGATGCAACCACAAATTCGTCGAAGTCACATGAACCGGCAAAGGACGATGAAAAAAGAAATTCCACACCTGGTTTTCCTGACATCCAAAATCGGGATTCTGCCCTTTCTCCAAACAATCTCCTTCCCAGAGAAATACCCCTTCCGCAACGGTCTTGCGCCGTTCGGCATCCCGAGAAATGGCGCAGGCAGTTAGCCGCCGAATGGCATCCTCTCTCCATTCCGACCGGATGGAGGCCATGGAAGGATGAAACATCAGCCGATAATAAGCGGCCCTGTGTTGTTGTTTCCACCAGAAAGGAAGACGACTTCCTCTTTCAGCAACCATTCGAACGTAAGCGGATATCGTAGAGGTTGTCCGTTCCGCGATTTCATCAACAGTTATATATAGTTTCAGAGGCTGGACCGGTTCCGTACTATCTTCCCCTTGGCCCTGCTCCATTCCTCGGGAATATACCGGCTTAAACCGGAATCCGGGAAGGTTTTCCATCATCAGCCCGATCCAGAGGCCTTCGTTCCAGGGGCCGCTCCATTCCGGATCCAGTCCGTTCTCTCTCAAACACCGGGACACAATTTCCTTGAGACAAGAATCCGGGGAATGTGGGCGGATAGGCTCCGCATTGTTTCCGCATTCCGCCAAACGCAAAAATGCGTCCCGGTGACCCCGATTCAATTCCTCGATTTCGGAAACAACGCCATCGGCCTCCTGGAGTACGGCCGAAACCTCATCTGCAGCCAGTCCTCCCGCTTCCATCCCCCAGGTCCGGCTCCAATTCAGCTGCGCGTAACAGTCCTTTCCATAATGCTCTTTGACGGATTGCCGGAACCGCTCCAACAATTCCTGCCCCCTGATTTGCAAGCTTCGATTATCCGAAACCTCCTGTCGAACCTGACGGCCCCGCCACCACCCGGTCACACCACTGCCGGTTGCCACAACCCGATCACACTCATCCAGATAAATCCGTCCTCCGGAGTGGGCCGCCCGGCGAAATGCCCTGACATGGATGTTTCTCATCAGAGATGCTCCATTAGAATTATATATATATATATATATATATATATAAAAACCCGTTTTAAATTAGGTATTTTTATACTATAAAAAATTTTCCGCACCGAAACAGGGTCACGACGCGAGAGGCCTGAAGTATCAGGAAAGAATCAGTGATGTTCCGGTCATGGCCTCAGGTTGTTTCAGTCCCATGATTTTCAGAACCGTGGGCGCGATATCCCCCAATACTCCTTCCCGCAGACGGGCCTGTTTTCGGCTGTCGTCCACCAGAATCAACCGAACCGGATTGAGGGTATGGGCTGTGTGAGGATTTCCGTTTTCATCGGCCATGGTCTCGGCGTTTCCGTGATCCGCCGTGACCAGAAGCACGCCGTTTTGCCGTTGCACCGCTTCCACAATTTTCCCGACGCAAAGATCCACGGTCTCCACTGCCCGGATCGCAGCCGGCAACACCCCGGTATGTCCCACCATATCCATGTTGGCGAAATTCAATACGATGAAATCATACTCACGTGTTTCCAGGCACCGGAGCATTTCTTCGGTCACAGCCAAAGCACTCATTTCCGGTTTCTGGTCATAGGTGGGAATATCCCGGGGGGAGGGAATCAGGCGGCGGTCTTCTCCGGGAAAGGGGGTCTCCTCACCTCCGTTGAAAAAATAGGTCACATGGGCATACTTTTCGGTTTCCGCGATCCGCAGCTGCCTCCGCCCATTCCGGCTGATGACTTCTCCCAAAATGTCCGTCAGATGAACCGGAGGAAAGGCCACCGGAAGCGTCAGTTTCTCGTCATACTGGGTCATGCATACATATCCGGCCAACTCCGGCCGGGTGTTCCGGGAAAACCCGGAAAAGTCCGGATCCGTCAACGCATAAGTGATTTCCCGGGCCCGATCAGACCGGAAATTAAAAAAGATCACCCCATCCCCATCCTGAATCGTTCCCAGTGGACGCCCGCTTTTGTCGACCATGGCGGCCGGGGTGACAAACTCGTCGGTTTCCCCGCGGGAATATGCCTGCCGGACCGCTTCGACCGGGTCATTCCCCCGATGTCCCTCTCCGGCGGTATACAGCCGGTAGGCCTGTTCGATCCGATCCCACCGTTTATCCCGGTCCATGGCGTAAAACCGGCCGCAGATGGTGGCGATATCTCCGTAATTGTAGCGGCAGATATGCTCCTGTACCCGGCGGATATATTCCACACCGCTGTCCGGAGGGGTATCGCGGCCGTCCAGAATAACGTGAACCAACACATTCGGCAGCCCTTCTTCCCGAGCCATATCCAGCAAGGCAAGCAGATGGTGGATATCGCTGTGGACCCCGCCGTCCGACACCAGGCCCATCACATGGAGAGACGATTTCCGGACCTTGACTTCCTTCATGACCTGAACCAGGGCCGGGTTGGTGAAAAAAGAGCGATCGCGGATCGAGACGTTGATCCGCACCAGGTCCTGGTACACCACCCGGCCGGCGCCGATGTTCAGATGACCGACCTCGGAATTTCCCATGATGCCTTCCGGAAGACCCACTGCCTCACCGAAACAGATCAGGCGGGTGGACGGATACTCCAGAAGCAACCGATCCAAGTGTGGGGTTCGGGCCTGTTTCACGGCATTGGCCGTATCCGTATCCCGAATCCCCCATCCATCCAAAATCATCAGCATACAACACCGCTCATTCCGCATCGTCTGTATCATCCCCCGTTTCCCTGTTCTTGGAATCCGACGTCGGATCGGGGATCCGCACGCAGGGTGCATCCCGCCACAATCCATCCAGATTATAGGTCAAACGGACCGGCTCAAAAAAAATATGAATAATGATGTTGCCATAATCCAGAAGCACCCAATGGTTTTCCGTCGTGCCCTCCACGCCCAGCGGCCGCTTTCGCTGTTCCCGCATTTCCTGTTGCACATGGTCGGCGATTGCCGCCACCTGCCGGCTGGACCGGGCACTGCAGATGATAAAATAATCCGCGATGGAAGTCATTTTCCGGACTTCCAGCACCCGGATGTCAATGGCCTTTTTTCCGAGCACCGCATTCAGATAGGGACCGAGCAAGGGGTCTTCCAACACTTCCGAATTCATCGATACAATCCTTTTTTCTGTATATACCGCACGACGGCTTCCGGGACAACCGCGTCTATGGACTGTCCCAAGCGGACCATGCGCCGGATCAACGAAGAGGATATATCCGGAGTATCCACCCGCGTCAGGGTAACGGGAAAATATTCCGGATGGACATACCGCCACCGGGAGATCGATTCGGCCGTCGGAGAAAGGGAAGGGACATATCCGAGACGCTCCCGGATATACCGGTCAAACAGGGCTCTTCTATCCGAACCCTTTCCCCCGTATTCCCCGGGGCGGTTCATGACCAGAACACAACAGATCCGCAGGATCTCCTGCCACCGCTTCCAGGTATGAAATTCCAGGAAGGCATCCAGCCCCATGATCAGGAACAACTCGTCCCCGGTTGCCAGGGTCGCGGCAACGGCCCGAAGCGTATCCACGGTGTAGGATGGACCAAAGCGGGAGATTTCGATATCCGAGATCTCCAAGCCGGGCACATCCTCTGCGGCCAGTCGGATCATGGCCATCCGGTCTTCCACCTCAGCCAGATCCCCCCGGGATTTATGGGGCGGAACGGCTGCCGGAACCAGCAGCAGCCGATCCAGACAAAACCGCTGGATCATGTCGCGGCAGGCATCCAAATGGCCGGAATGAATCGGGTTGAAGGTCCCGCCGAACAGGCCGATTCTCATGAGGGGCAACAAACGACCCGGTCAGGAACGTACCTGCCCGTCCCCCAGTACCACAAATTTGGCGGCGGTCAGTTCTTCCAGTCCCATGGGCCCGAAGGCATGCAGTCGGGTGGTGCTGATTCCAATCTCCGCTCCCAGGCCCAGCTGGTTCCCGTCATTGAACCGGGTGGACGCATTCACCAGGACCACGGAGGAATTCACCTGCCGAACGAACCGCCTGGCCCGTTCGTAATTCCGGGTAACGATCGCCTCGGTGTGACTGGAGCCATATCTCTCAATGTGGGCCACGGCCTCCTCCATATCGGAGACAACCCGGACGGACAGGATCAGATCGTTGTATTCCGCCGGCCAATCGTTTTCCGAAGCCGGATGCATCAAGGGGTCGATCCGCTGGGAAGCCGGACACCCGCGAAGCTCCACGCCGGCATTTCGCATGGCTTCCCCCATCCGGGGCAGAAAGGTATCTGCCACGGCCCGGTGAACCAAAAGCGTTTCCATGGCGTTGCATACCCCCGGCCGCTGGACCTTGGCATTCATACAGATATCGAGCGCCATGGATGGATCCGCGTCTTCGTCCACATACACATGGCAGACCCCCTTATAATGCTTCAGCACCGGAATCCGGGAATTCTCGACAACAAACCGAATCAGTCCCTCTCCTCCCCTCGGGATCACCAGATCGATATATTCCTCCAGTTGGAGAAGTTCGGTAACCGCGCCGCGGTCCCGAACAGGGACCACCTGCGCCGCATCCGCCGGCAAGCCGGACTCGTCCAGCGATTGCCGGATGATTTCGGCCAAAGCCTGGTTGGAATGCAGTGCCTCGGATCCGCCGCGTAAAATGGCGGCGTTTCCCGCTTTCAGACACAACCCCGCCGCATCGACCGTCACGTTCGGGCGGGATTCATAAATGATGGCAATCACTCCCAAAGGGATTCGGACCCGGCTTACCTGAAGACCGTTGGGCCGCATCCAGGAGCGTATAACGTCGCCGACAGGATCCGGCAGCATCGCGACTTCCCGCAATCCGGAAGCCATCTGGCCGATGGTGGCCCCCGTAATGGCCAAGCGGTCCAACATAGCGGCAGACAAGCCCTTTTTCCGGGCATAATCCAGATCTTTTCGATTCTCCGTCTGAATTGTCCCGGCGTTTTCCTCGATCAGATCCGCCATCCGCCGAAGCATCCGGTTTTTCTGTTCCGTGGAGCACTTCGCCAGCTTACGGGCCGCGATCCGAGCATGGGCAGCCATTTCCGCGATGGATCGTAAATCGTTCATTTGGTGCATATCCTCTGGATGGAATCGTTTCTACCGGGCCGAAAGGTTCACCCCAAGGGTCCGCATTCCGCGGTGATCACCAGATTGTCCCGGTGAATCACCTCGTCGTATGGTTTTTCCCCCAACCGCTCCCGGATTTGTCCGGATTGCAACCCCATGATCTTCCGGATGTCGGTCGAGCTGTAATTCACCAGGCCGGCTCCCAGGATTTCCCCGTCCGGGCCCTTGAATTCAACGGCGGCACCCACTCCGAAGTCCCCTTCGACATGGACAATGCCGCTGGGTAAAAGGCTTTTGCCCCTCCGGACGATCGCAGCCACCGCCCCGTCATCCAGCTGCAACACGCCTTCCGGTTTAATCGAATATCCGATCCAACATTTCCTACTGGCCATCCGGGACTTACTGGGTTCGAAGAAGGTTCCGGTTTCCCATCCGTCAAAAAGCTGGATCAGAACGTCCGGAATATTCCCGTTGGCGATCACCATGGGAATACCCCCGGAAGTGACCTTTCTGGCCGCCTTGATTTTGCTGAGCATTCCTCCGGTTCCCAAAGAGCCGGGGATATCACTGGCCTGCTTTTCCAGGTTCTTCCGTATGGTCTGCACTACGGGAATCCGAACCGCATCCGAATATCTTCGGGGGTCCCGATCGAATAGTCCGTCAATGTCGCTCAGGATAATCAGGATATCGGCGTCCATCATCAGGGTGATCAGGGCGGCGAGGTTGTCGTTATCCCCGAATTTGATGGATTCGATGGCGACCGTATCATTTTCGTTGATAATGGGAACCACCTGCCAGGAAAGCAAGGTATAGAGAGTATTTCGCGCGTTCAGATACATCTTGCGGTTGCTCAGATTGTCACCGGTCAACAGAATCTGGGCGACTTTATTTCCATATCGTTCAAACGCGTTCTCGTATTCCATGATCAGGCCTGCCTGGCCCACGGCCGATACAGCCTGGCGTTTGGGAATTTCATCCGGCCTGCGTGACAGGCCGATCTTCCTCATACCGGCCGACATCGCTCCTGAGGAAACCAGAATGACTTCGACCCCCCGATCGATCAACCGACAGATCTGCCGGCTAATCGATC
>CAZTKB010000192.1:0-6700 GCA_964614125.1 uncultured Desulfobacterales bacterium
GATCGTTGCGGCTCTTATCGAGCTTCAGCTTACCATGCTTTATTAGATCCGCCGTGAATTCAACCAAATGGACCATCTTGGTGGACTTGGCGTTTTCGAACTTGGTTCCGGTGATCGGTGATACAGGCTCTTCCAGGAAATCGGCCGGGCCGTTCATGGTATCCATGTACTGGTTGATGACGCGCCACATGTGGCCACACTCTCCCCCCAGAATCCATTTGACCCCGAGGCGTTTGGCCTCCGCATACATCTTGGAGTTCAGCCTCTTCATCATTTCGTGGGAGGTGAAGAATCCGAAATTGCCACCTTCCGAAGCATAGGTGCTCCAGGTAACGTTCAGGCCGTATTTTTCCTTCAGATAATGGAACAGGATCAGATACCCCATGCAGGTATACGTTCCCGGATCGGCAAACACGTCACCGGATGGGGTGATGAACAGGATGTCGGCACCCTTTTGGTTGAAATTGGGCTCCATCCTCACCCCGGTGATTTCCTCGATATCGTCGACGAAAAAGTCGATCATATCCTTGAACGCATGCGGCTGTATTCCCAGATGGTTTCCCATCCGGTAACAGTTCGCCACCGGTGTCGCGACCCAGTCGATGTTCAGACCCAGGAGGTTAAACAACTCCCGGGCCATGATGGTGATTTCGGCGGTATCGATTCCATATGGGCAAAACACCGAGCAACGCCTGCATTCCGTGCATTGGAAAAAATAGTACCACCACTCCTTCAAAACTTCCATGGTCAGCGGCCGGGCACCGGCAATCCGGCCCAGGATTTTACCAACCTTGGTAAAATCGTTCCGATAGACCGAACGAAGCAGTTCGGCGCGCAGCACCGGCATGTTCTTGGGGTCGCCGGTACCGATGAAAAAATGGCACTTGTCCGCGCAGGCACCGCAACGGACACAGATATCCATGAAAACCTTGAACGAGCGGAACCGTTCCAGACGGGTTTTAAACCCCTCATGGATGATCTCCTTCCAGTTTTCCGGAAGGTGCCAGTCTTCCTCTACCGGGTTCCAGGCATGTGCATGGGGAAGATGCACATACTCCACACTCTTGGGGTTGGCGGCGTAACAATACATCCCCTTACGGATGTCCACAGGGGTATCCATCCAGCCGGTCCGGGGAATCGAGCGATCGATTCTTTCGATAAATTCTTTTGGTTTGGGCAGATCTGACATTCGTTACTCCTTTTCAACCGGCAGTCCGGCCTCGATCATTTTTTCTCTGAAGTCATCCTCGTATTCTTCATACGTATGCACTTCCACCGGATAGTTCCATGGGTTGACATGCCGCTGTGCCCGGGTATTGGCGGGCAGGTTTCGGGTGGGGCTCAGAAAAATCCCGGCCATATGCATCAGCTTGCTGAACGGGAAATACATCAAGAGAACACTGACCAGAAAGAGATGGACATAGAAAATCGGGGCCACTCCCTCGGGGATGGTCGGCTGCAAGGTTACGAGCCCCATAGTCAGTTCCTTGACTGCCTGAATGTGGACTTTGGAAAAATACCGCATCAAAATTCCGCTCAAGGCGATGGCAAAAATCAGGATGAGCGGAAAATAATCCGCGGCCAGGGAGATATACCGGACATGGGGAGCGAGAATCCGGCGGATGAAAAGGAAGGTTACGGCAGCCAGGAGGACCAGGCCGGACATAAAAACCGCGGGAAGGCCGAATTGAACCGCATCTGTCAGGATTTCGAAACGAAAAAAACTGTCAACGGTCTCGACCAGTTGAATCAGAAACGGAACCGGTTCGGTAAACAGCCGGAGATGACGTACGATCACGGTCAAGAAGGAATAATGAAAAGCCAGGGCTGCCACCCACAGCCAGATTTCCCATTCGTGGGTGAGTTTTCCTTCCCGAATGGCATTGCGGGTGTTCCGGAACAACGATCGGAAACAGACAATTTCCAGAAACATCCGGACGGCCGTCGCTCCGGGTGTGAAGGGGTTGTCGATCTGGTTGGGCTTGATCCAGGGAAGGGATTTCTGTTGGCCACAGGTGGTGGGAATACAGAAGGGAACATGAGATTTCGCCCACCCCATCACCCGGTACACGACTCCGCCCAGAAAAATGACCAAAGCGGTATAGGGTATCAGGATACCAAACAGAACTTCCAGCCCAACCGCCTTGACGCCCAGATAGGACAGCAAGCATAGAATAACGACTGCCAGGAGGGAATACATGTAATTGACATTCATGGACTAGCACCTCGCTCTGGGTCTCCTCAAGGCGGTACCAGGCCTTCGAAGAGAGACTCCGGATGAAAAATTAAGATACGCTACCATCAATCTGTCCAGCACTATAATACCTATTATACGGCCACACCAGGCGACAGCCGTATCCCGATCGTTTATGAGGGGGAGGACTATTCCGGATCGTCACATTCTTTCAAAAGGCCCGAACGCTTCAGAGCCTTGAACGTTCGGTTTCGGATTTCGTCCGCCTGTATCTGATACAGGGTTTCCCGACACTGCATATATATATTGAAGGCCAACAATCCCAAATCGTCGATCCGGTTCCAAATCCCTTCGAATTGCCCGCTCATTTTCGGGTCTGCCAACTCTTTGCGAAACTGTTTTTTGAGAACGGATTTCAACTGAAAGACAAAGGAAACCGCCTGGGCCGGAGTGAATTTCTGGATCGCTCGAATCCGGATGATCGGATCCAGAAAGGAGGTGGCTGTTTCGGAATCCATTCCTTCGACAATCCCCCCGAAAAGAGCTTCCATTCCTCGGTGGGCAGCGTCTCCAACAGGATTGTGAAAGGGGTCTTTCTGAGATTTGATAAAAATGGCGGTATCGGATGGGTACGATTCAAGCAGCAGATCGAACCATTGATCAAGGATCGTTCGTTTATGCCGTTGCAGCAATTGTGTAAGATCCATAAATATCTTTCGGGCCCCTGGTTGATCTGGGATGCATGACGGGATTCCGCGTTACTCACGGCGTTTCCTGTTTGCTTTTTTGCAATTAAGTTGAAACCTATAACGAACTTGATTTTTGATGTCAATAACAAAAGACTTTTCTGTCACGGCTCCGTTACAGTGCCGTTTTCAGGGCCGGCACGGCAAGCCTTTGGACTCGGTCCGTGGTTACCCTCCAGGCCCCCCTGATGGGAACCTCCCCTTTATTCTTGTGAAAATGCCGATATTTTTCTATAAACGTGTTGAATTGGACTACAACCCCTTTCTGACTGGAGGAATCCGATGACGTCATACCAAAACTCTTTTGGCACCCGAAAAACCATTCAGACGGATTCAGGTGAACTGATCTATTACAGCCTGACCGCTCTGGCAGAAACCTTGTCCTTTCGTTTGGAAACCTTACCCTACAGCCGGAGGATTCTTGTCGAAAATCTACTCCGGCACGAGGACGGCGTTATTATAACCCCGGACCATATCCAGCGAATGGCGACGGATGCCACATCCGCCTCCCCTTTGGAGCTGCCTCTGTTTCCGGCTCGGGTGCTTCTGCAGGATTTCACCGGAGTTCCGGCGGTGGTAGATCTGGCCGCTATGCGGGACGCAGCGTTCCGGCTCCACGGGAATCCCGCATCGGTCAACCCGGTCATTCCCGCCGAACTGGTGATCGACCACTCGGTTCAGGTGGATGCCTTTGGTTCCGAGGAATCTCTTGCCATCAACGAACGGTTGGATTACTCCCGAAACCGGGAACGGTATGCATTTCTTCGATGGGGTCAGAAAAGTTTTCAAAACCTCAGTGTCGTACCACCGGCGACAGGGATCTGCCACCAGGTCAACCTGGAATATCTGGGCCGGGTTGTATGCGTCCGGGAACGCGATTCCGAACGAATGGTCTTTCCGGATTCCCTGGTCGGTCTGGATTCCCACACCACGATGATCAACGGTCTGGGCGTCCTGGGATGGGGGGTCGGCGGCATCGAAGCGGAAGCGGTGATGCTGGGAAGCCCCTATTATCTGCTGTCTCCGGAAGTCGTCGGATTCCGCTTCACCGGAGCCCTTTCTTCCGGTGTCACCGCAACGGATCTGGTTCTCACCGTCACGGAAATTCTCCGGAAACACGGGGTGGTTGGAAAATTCGTTGAATTTTTCGGTCCCGGCTTGGCGACCCTTCGAGTGGAAGACCGAGCGACCATCGCCAACATGGCCCCGGAATACGGTGCAACCATGGGATTCTTTCCCGTTGACCAGAAAACCCTGCACTACCTGCTTCTGACCGGTAGGTCAAAAGAGACGATCCGTCTTGTTGAAGGGTACTGCCGCCACCAGAAATTGTTCCGGGAGGATTCCTCCCCGGATCCCGTCTACCCGACTGTTCTGGAATTGGATCTGGAATCGGTAACGCCCTGTTTGGCCGGCCCCAAGCGTCCTCAGGACCGTGCCCCCCTGAGCCGCCTGAAATCCATTTTTCATGAATCCATCCAGGGATCCTGCGAGATATCCGGAACCAACGGCCCCGGGATCGCCAAGCCTGTCTGGGAACAGGAGGGCGGCACCGCCGTCGACACGGCCCAGGAACTCCATGCCTGCGAAATCATTCCCCGAAACTGCGTGGAGATCGATTGGAACGGAAAAAAGATCGCCCTGAACCATGGTTCCGTGGTGATCGCCGCCATCACGAGCTGCACCAATACCTCCAACCCGAACGCTCTGGTCGCGGCCGGGCTTTTGGCTAAAAATGCAGTCGAGGCCGGCCTGACAACCAAACCATGGGTCAAGACCAGCCTCGCGCCGGGTTCCCGAGTTCCGATCCGGTATCTGAGGGACTCCGGACTTCTATCTTATCTGGAACAGCTGAATTTTTTTCTGGCAGCCTATGGGTGTACCACCTGTATCGGTAACAGCGGACCGTTACCGGAAGCCATCGCCGAAGCTATCCGCAAGAATGACCTGGTGGTCGCATCGGTACTAAGCGGAAACCGAAACTTTGAAGGCCGGATCAACCCGCTGACCCGCGCGAATTTTTTGGCCTCTCCGGCCCTGGTCGTCGCTTTTGCTCTGGCAGGAGCCGTGGATCTGGATCTCACTACCGATCCCCTGGGAACCGGCCGAAATGGAAAACCGGTCTTCTTACGGGATATCTGGCCCTCGGATTTGGAAGTTCGTCAAATCGTCGATAGGTTTGTACAGCCGGCCATGTATTCGGAGGAATATGCCTCGGTTTTTGAAGGCACGGAACTATGGAAAGCCCTTCCGGTTCCGGACGGCGCTGCCTACCGTTGGGATCCCGAATCGACCTATATCCAGGAGCCCCCATTTTTTCACGGTATCCAATCGGAATTCTCTCCCCCATCGGATATCACGAACGCCCGGGTCCTCGCGATGCTGGGAGACAGTGTAACCACGGACCACATCTCCCCGGCCGGCGCTATTCCAGCTGATACGCCTGCAGGGAGATATCTTATCTCCAGGGGAGTCGCACCCGTTGATTTCAACTCTTACGGGGCACGGAGAGGGAATCACGAAGTCATGATCCGTGGAACCTTCGCCAACATCCGTCTGAAAAACGAATTGGTTCCCGGCATTACGGGAGGATTTACCCGTCTGATGCCTGATAATGAGACAAAACCCATTTATGATGCCGCGATGATCTATCAACAACGGGAGGTTCCCCTGGTGGTGATCGCAGGTCGAGAGTATGGAACCGGCAGTTCCAGGGACTGGGCCGCCAAGGGAACCCTGCTGTTGGGAGTCAGGGCGGTGATCGCCGAGACTTTCGAGCGGATTCACCGCAGCAACCTGGTTTGTATGGGCGTCCTTCCGCTGCAGTTTTCGAACGGATCGGGAAGGCAGGTCCTCGGGCTGGATGGAACGGAAGTTCTTTCCATTTCCGGCATATCGGAAAACCTCACTCCCGGCAAGATCCTGGAGGTTTCTGCAGTTAAGCCCGATGGCACCTCCGTGGCGTTTTCCGTCACCGCCCGGCTGGATTCCGCTATCGAAATCGATTATTACCGTCATGGAGGCATTCTGAACTACGTGCTTCGCAACCTTCCGGCATGAATTGCCCCGGTATCGAAACATCCATCCGCACTGCGGTGTTTCTTTCGGACGTCCATTTGGGGCTTTCCATTCCCGGTGCCGAATACCGGGAGAAAGCCCTGATTTCCTTTCTGCGGGGAATCCGGACGGAGGCATCCCATCTCTTTCTGCTGGGAGATATCTTTGACTTCTGGATGGAGTACCGCTATGCCATCCGACCGGATTATTTCCAGATCCTCCATGAACTGAAGCTGTTGGTCGACGCCGGCGTTGAGGTCCACCACCTGAGCGGAAACCATGATTTTGCCATCGGATCATTTCTTTCCAGGGAAATCGGTTTGATACTTCATGACGACCCCCTCGAGCTTCGATTACCGGGTAAACGCCTGTGGTTGTCGCATGGAGACCGGCTGGTCGAAACCGGGATTCTTTCCCGTACCATCCGCCGTATTCTGAGAAGCCCCATCAATCAGCGCCTGTTCCGCCTCCTCCATCCGGATATGGGCATCCGTCTGGGCCAACGGGTATCCCGCCTCAGCCGTACCTGTGTGAACAACGGAATCAAACCCAACGAACCGGAAACCTACCGAAAGGCCGCAGCCGGAATTCTTTCCAAAAATTTCGACGTCGTGGTAATGGGGCACACCCATTATCCCGAAATCCTCCGATTCGGTGAAAAATGGTATGTTAACACCGGGCAGTGGATATATTCATACAACTA
>CAZTKB010000193.1:0-6699 GCA_964614125.1 uncultured Desulfobacterales bacterium
CCTCCCCAGGGGTGAGGGATGGCTCAGGTACACAATTTTATTCCCTCCCCCCTGGTGGGGGAGGGTCAGGGTGGGGGGGGTAAAAGCGGGGCAGGCCATCCCCACCTTTCTCTTGGAGAAGAACCCAGGCGCCTGCCCTCGCTAGTGCCCCGTATTTTTTTATTGACATCGGAGGGATACATAGATACATCATAGCTATAATGTAATCAATGATAGTATTGCGGAATCAAAACCTAACCGATCAGGAGGGTAATGTGAAAATTCTCACAACCGTCAAGAAAGTTGTTGATGTGGAATTGAACATCAAGGTGCAAAACGGGGCCATCGTGGAGGATGGGCTTCAATATGTGATGAACGCCTGGGATGAAAACGGTGTGGAGGCATCCGTCCGGTTGAAGGAATCCCATAAGGCGGAGACCACACTCGTCAGCATCGGCGGATCGGACAATACCGAAATCATTCGGAAGGGGTACGCGATGGGGATCGACAGCGGTATTCATATCGATGATCCATCCCTGGCCCGCGCGGATTCCTATGTTTATGCCCGTATTTTGAAAGCCGTGTTTGAAAAAGGGTCCTACGACCTGGTAATCACCGGAAAACAGGCTCAGGACACGGACAGCGGACAGACCGGAATCATTCTGGCCGAATTGCTGGGTATTCCCTGTGTCAGCAATGTGGTGGCCATCGAAATCAAAGATGACCGCAACATCACGGTGTCCCGGCTGGGGGATTCCGGGACCGAAATCGTGGAGCTGGCCCTTCCGGCCGTGATCACGGTGACGGACAGCATCAACGAACCCCGGCTCACGGCCATGCGTGGTATCATGATGGCCAAGAAAAAACCGATTCAGGTGATGGATCTGGGAAAACTGGGGCTTTCTGCCGGCGATGCGGGGGCGGATGCGCTGACCTCCGAGGTAGTGGAGTACATTGCCCCGGAAAAACGGAAAGCCGGCCGAAAATGGGAAGGAGATCCGGCGGAAATCACGGCTCAGGTGGTGGAACTTCTGGCCAATGAGGCGAAGGTCATCTAACGAACTCACTCGGAATTCAACCGGTTGTGACTCCAATCGGATATAGGGAAGGAAACAGTCGTCATGGCAAAAGTACTTGTGGTTGCAGATGTGAAGCAGGGGGTTTTGAAGGGCAGCACCGCCGAACTGTTGAGCAAGGCCAAAGCCCTGGGCGCCCAGGCTGCGACGGTAGCGATCGGAAACGGTGTGGAGGCGGTGGTTCCTCAGTTGGTGCAGGCGGGTTCGGATACCCAGTATATTGCGGATGACTCGTCGCTGGCGATGTTTTCGGCCGGGCCCTATGCGTCTGCCGTGGTGGATGCCGCCGAACAGTTCGGCGCGGACATGATCTGGTTCGGTTTTTCCGAAAGCGGGAAAGCGGTTTCTCCCAGGGTGGCGGCCCGGTTGAAAGCCGCCTGTGCCACGGATATCACGGACGTTCGGATTGACGGGGAAAAGGTCGAAGTGGTTCGCCCGGCGATCGCCAACAAGGTGATCCAGCGGCTCAAAATCAACACCCCCCGGTTGGTGGCCGTGGTCCGTGCCGGTGCCTTCGAAGCCTCGGAAGGTGTTTCCGGAACCCAAAACGTGATCCGGCTTTCCCCTCCGCCGGCCGACCTGAAATCCGTTATCCGGGAAATCGTATCGGATGCCAGCGGTGAGATTGATTTGGCGGATGCCGATATTGTGGTATCCGTCGGGCGCGGAGCGAAAGACCAGGCGGGAATTACACTGGTCAGGGAATTGGCGGATGATCTGAAGGCCGGTTTCGGTTCTTCCCGAGCGATGGTGGACGCGGGTTTGATGGCCCATAACAAACAGGTGGGGCAGACCGGAAAAATCGTGGCTCCCAGTCTGTACATGGCGTTCGGAATTTCCGGAGCCATCCAGCATTTGGCAGGCATGAGCGGATCCAAGGTGATCCTGGCGGTCAACAAAGATCCCGAGGCCCCGATTTTCAATGTCGCGGATTATGGAATCGTTGGAGACCTGTTTGAAGTGGTTCCGATCCTGCGGCAGGAAATCAAGAAAATCCGCGGATGATACCCTGGAGGTTGCCATGAATCCCTGGTTGATGTCTCTGCTGTTGGTGGCCGCCATGGCTGTGTTCGGCCGGACGATAAGCCGAAAGATCCGTCTGCTCCAAGCCTTGGAACCCGCCGAACGTTTCGACCGCCTGAAAGACCGCTTGGTGGAAATGACGGTGGTGGCCATCGGGCAAAAACGGCTGGTCGGACGCCGGAACGAACGCAGTTCGGGAATCATGCATGCATTGATCTTCTGGGGATTCTGCGTTCTGTTGATCCGCAGCATCACACTCTATGGACAGGGATATAACGAGAGTTTCCAGCTTCCCTTCCTGGGAGAGGAATATCTTCTCGGATATTTGTATCTGGCTATGAAGGATATCATGGAGGGGGTGGTCCTGGCGATGGTGGTTTACGCAATCTATCGCCGTGCTCTGGTCCGTCCCAAACGGATGCACAACACCTTCGAGGCCTATCTGGTTCTGGCCATGATCGGTGTACTGATGATCTCCGACCTTCTGTTGGACGGGGCTCGCTACAACGTGGTCACCCTGTTTGGAAACCCGGACCGGATTCATTTTTTCAATAACCCGGCCTATGGTTCCGAATTTCTCTGGACCCCGGTGGCGGTCGGTGCGGCATCCCTGATTTCGGGACTGGGCCCGGAGTCCAACACGCAGATCATGATCCTGATGTTCTGGGTGCACATATGCACTCAACTGGTTTTTCTAAATGTTCTGCCGACCGGAAAACATTTTCATGTGATCACCGCCGTACCGAACGTCTTTCTGAAAAGCCTGGACTATCCGCATGAAAAAGCCAAACTTCTGGATTTGGAAAACGAAGAGGAGTGGGAACGGGAATCCCTGGGGGTCAAGTATATCCACCAGCTGAACTGGAAACAGGGACTGGATCTGTATACCTGCACCGAATGCGGCCGGTGCAAAGACGTGTGTCCGACCTATACGACGGACAAACCCTTAAACTTGTTTGATTTCAATCAAAGCCTGAAGCATGAGTTGCTGGATAATGCGGACTCCATCATCCGGAAGGCGGAACTGAAGACCCTCATGAACCGCTGCCAAGACCCGGGACAGGTCGAGGTTATCCGCGAAGAGATCGCGTCCCTGCACAGCAAAAAGGAGTTGATCGGCGACGTCATTTCTGAAGACACCCTCTGGGCTTGCACCACCTGCCGGGCCTGCGAGGAGGTCTGCCCGGTCACTATCGAGCATGTTCCCCGGATTGTCGCCATGCGCCAGGCCCAAACCACGATGGCCGAGGCCTATCCCAAAGAGTTGAACAAAGCACTCAAAGGGCTCGAGAGAAACGGAAACCCTTGGGGAATCGGATACGATAAACGGGCGGACTGGATCGAGGGACTGGATGTACCCACCATGGCGGAAGCTCCGGATGTGGATTTCCTGTTCTGGGTTGGGTGTGCCGGATCTTTCGACGACCGGACCCGGAAAGTCTCTCGGAGCCTGGTGAAAATTCTCCAGACAGCCGGGATACGGTTCGCGATTTTGGGGATCGAGGAGAAATGCACCGGGGATTTCGCCCGTCGGGTCGGCAATGAAATGTTGTATCAGATGATGGCCCGGGAAAACGTCGAGACCCTGAACGGGTACGGGGTTCGAAATATCGTCACCGCCTGCCCGCACTGCCTGAACACGCTCCGCCATGAATATCCCCAGATAGGGGGAAATTATCGTGTGGTTCATCACAGCGAACTGATCGAAAGGCTGTTGCGGGAAGGCAGGATCCGTCTCCAGTCTCCCTTGGCGGAAGCAATCACCTATCACGATCCCTGTTACCTGGGCCGATACAACCAGGTGTATGGTTCGCCCCGGTCCATTTTGAAATCCCTATCTCCCGGCGGATTCCGGGAGTTGGAACGGAATGGGCGGGAAAGTTTCTGCTGCGGCGCCGGCGGAGGTCGGATGTGGATGGAGGAGACCATCGGAAAACGGATTAACCTCGAGCGTTCCGAGGAAATTGCCCGGCAGGGGGTCTCCCGGGTGGCCGTCGGTTGTCCGTTCTGCCTGACCATGATCGAAGACGGCATGAAGGATTTGGGAAAGGAAGAGGAAATCCGGACACTTGATATCGCCGAACTGGTGGAAAGACAGATGGTGTAATCACGAATTGGAAAGGAACCGCGACAGGACAAGGGGAACATGACCATGAACGTTGCTCCGAAACCGGTGGTTGTCATTCCCGCAGAGAAAGTCGAATTTTTCCTGGATGAAAACGGTTCCTGGCGCTCCGGGACAACCCTTTTTCAACACCGAAAAATCGCCCGATATTTTCATTCCCGTATCCGACACGATTCCCACGGTTATTTCCTGGAACAGGAACATCCCGGCTATATCGAGAAGGTATATTTCCCCTACCGGGATACCGCGCTCTTTGTGATTCGTGTGCGGGAACAAGGAAGCCTTGTCCTCTGCCTGAATAACGGAGAAACCATCCCGCTGACCTCCGAGGATCTTTGTATCCGGCAGGATCATCTGTATACCCGGCACCACGGGGAACTGGTGCGGTTCACCGACCAGGCCTTGCTGTCCCTGTCCCGATACCTGGATGGTTCGGAAGAAAATTGTTTCATCACTCTGGGTGGGATCCGCCGACCGATTCCGTGTTTGGAAACCGACCCTGAATCGAATGGAAAATAACCGGAATACAGCCTGCCCACCGATGTCTGATTTCTGTGCGGCCTCCTCAGGCATCCCGGGGTAACAGTTATAATATAGCTATAATGTGATTATAATATAGCGAATAAGATGCAGTTTTTTCTTGACACGTAGTTATGATGTGGCTATAGCGTAACTATGGTCAGATAGTATTCCCAGAAAATACAGGGCTCCCGGCTCATCGGATCCTGCCGAAAAAATGCAGGGGTATGCCGGATCCATCTTCAGAAAACCGGGATGGAATGAACCGATTGCCACGGATTCCAGCATGATAAAAGGGGAAATAACATGAGGTATGCAGAAACAGGGTTTCATTTGGAAGTGGATTTAACCCGGGGAAACATCGAAAAAGTGGCGACAGACCCCCGAGATACCGAAATGTATCTGGGCGGGTTGGGAACCAACGCCAAGATTCTGTGGGATCGGGTCCCTCCGGAGGTCGAGCCATTTTCTCCGGAAAACCTGTTGATATTCAGCGCCGGGTTGTTGTGCGGGACTCCTGCCACGGGATGCAACCGGACGATCGTTTCCACCATTTCCCCCCAGACCCGGCTGATGGCCTTTTCGATGATGGGCGGCTTCTGGGCGCCGGAGTTGAAATACGCCGGGTATGACAAGGTGATTCTCCGGGGGAAGTCTCCCCGGCTGGTTTATCTATGGATTCATAACGACCAGGTGGAACTTCGCGATGCCGAACATCTGCGGGGAAAAGGGTCGGTGGAAACCGCGCAATTGATACAGCAGGAACTGAATGAACCCAAGGCCCAGGTGGCCGCCATCGGTCTGGCCGGAGAAAACCGGGTTTTTTTCGCTTCCATCGAGCAGGGCAGGTCCAGCGCCAGCCGGGGCGGAATCGGGGCGGTGATGGGTGATAAAAACGTCAAGGCCACCGTGGTCCGGTGCACCAATGATAGCAACTTGGCCCGCCCCGCCGAATTTCTGGGGCTGTGCAACGAGGTGCTGGAATACATCAAATACCGGGAGGATCATCCCATTCCTGGGGTGATGCCGATTCTGGCCGGCTTGGGATCTCCCCAGGAAATGAAGGTCCATGACGAAAAATGGCACACGGAAAATTTCATGTGGGGAAATTCCCGGGTTCGCCGCAAGGATTTCTGGAGCGAGGAAATCGAAAAAAGCTGGACGAAAACCATGGAAACAGCCCGGACCCGGCTGATCAGCTGCTACAACTGCCCGATGAAATGCGGTGCCACCCTTTCGCTGCCGGGGCTTCCGACGTACATGATGAAATGCTTCACCAAGCTGACCTACACCATGGCGGCGTTTTCCGATTTGGAATTCGGCCTTCGGATCGCCCAGCGGGCGACCGAGTACGGTGTGGATGGATTTTCCACGCCGCAGGTCATGGCGTTTGCCCTGGAACTCCTGGAAAACGGGATTCTTACAGATGCGGATTTTCCGGGGCTTCCGGAAAGCAACGAGGACCGTTTCTATTACCTGCTGGACAAAATCGTTCGGCGGGAAGGCATCGGGGATATTCTGGCTGACGGGACCTACTGGGCGGCCCAAAAAATTGGAAAGGGAGCGGATGCCTTTGCCCATAACACCATCAAGAAACACGAGCAGCTTCCGCTGAAGCTTTCCATGCTGAACCCCATCTATTTTCTGATGTATGCCACCGGAGAGAAGATCAACATCACCCAGATCGAGGGGCAGTTTCCCCAGGCACCATTCCCGACCCGGGAAGCCCGGGAAGAGTTTGTCAAAGACTGGATTCAGGTTCCGCATGATAAGTTCAAGCAATATTTTCTGGACTGGGAACTGCGCGGGGAGAATTCGCTCCCGTATTATCCGACCGTGGAGATGACCTGTGACATCGTGGATTGGCAGGAGCGGATGCACTATATCGATGACGCGCTCGGAATGTGCGCCGGGCTTTCCTCCTTTCCGCTGACACCTCCCTTTCACATCCATAACTACCCGAAATTAATCTCGGCC
>CAZTKB010000194.1:0-6687 GCA_964614125.1 uncultured Desulfobacterales bacterium
TGGTATGGTTTGAACCGGATCCACGCATATTATGAACCTGATAACCCGATATCCGATCATCCTGGCTTCCCGTTCTCCCCGGCGGAAATACCTGCTCCGGCAGGCCGGACTGGTGTTCCGTGTGGTTCCGGCGGAGTTTGATGAATCCAGCGCTCCCATCCTTCCCCCTGCGGAATATGTCCGGATGCTGGCCCGTGAAAAAGCGATGGAGGTTGCCAGGTCCCACCCGGAATGCTGGGTGATCGGAGCGGACACCGTTGTCGTATCCGGTGACCGCATCCTGGGAAAACCCGATTCCCCGGCCTCGGCCAAAACCATGCTGGAGCTTCTCAGCGGCCGGACGCATCAGGTGTATACCGCGTTTTCCCTGATTCAGTTTCAGGAGAGCCGGGAAATCAACCGTGCGGTGGTCACCGATGTCCGGTTCAAAGTTCTTTCGGATGCGGAGATCCAATGGTATATCGAAACTCGGGAACCCTTCGACAAGGCAGGCGCCTATGCGTTGCAGGGCATCGGCGCAGGGATGATCCAGGGGGTTTTCGGGTCCTACACGAATGTGATCGGGCTTCCGGTTTGCGAGTTGATGGATGCCCTTCGGGAGGTCGGCGTCATCGCCCTGGAACCATGACGGGAATACAGAAACGCATCGATGAGATCCACGAACGGATCCGCCTGGCCGCCGTACGCGCCGGCCGGAATCCGGTAGATATCCGGCTGGTGGCGGTCACAAAAACCATTCCCCTGGAACGGATCCGGGAGGCGGTCGCGGCCGGCCTCCGGACTTTCGGAGAGAACTATATCCAGGAGGCGCGGGATAAATTTCGTGAACTCGCCGATCCCGCCGTATCGTGGCATTTTATCGGTCATCTGCAGACCAACAAGGCCAAATACGCTGTCCGGCAATTCGATCTGATTCACACCGTGGATTCCCTGCGCCTGGCCGAAGAACTGAACCGGGAAGCGACGAAACTCTCCCGGATTCAGGAGATTCTGATCCAGGTGAATATCTCCATGGAACCGACCAAGTCCGGCGTCGCGGAAAACGATGCCTTTTCGCTGATCCAGGGTGTTTCCGGTTTGTCCCATCTGCGAATCCGCGGGTTGATGACCATGCCCCCGTACGACGAGGATCCCGAATGTTCCCGACCCTTTTTCAGGGCACTGCGCGTGCTTGCGGATCGGATCCGCGGTCTGAATATGCCGGGGGTGTCCATGGCTGACCTGTCCATGGGCATGAGCCATGATTTCGAAATTGCGATTGAGGAAGGGGCGACCTTGGTGCGTATCGGAACCGCGATTTTCGGGGAACGGTCATGAAACTTCTGCTTCACACCTGCTGCGGCCCATGCACCATCTATCCCCTTCGCATTCTTCGGGAGGAGGGGGCTTCGGTCACCGGTTTTTTTTACCGGCACAATATCCATCCGTACACCGAATGCCGCAAGCGGGAAGAAACCCTGCGGCAATACGCCGAGGCCGTGGATCTGCCCATGTTTTATCAGAAAGGGTATGATATCGAAGGGTTTCTGCGAAACGCGGTGTTTCGGGAAACCGTACGCTGTGATTTCTGTTATGATTCCCGGTTGGAGGCCACGGCCGTTCTGGCACGGGAAAAAGGATTCGAGGCTTTTTCTTCCACCCTGCTGTACAGCCGCTATCAACGGCATGACCGGATCCGGGAAATCGGGGAATCTGTGGGCCGCCGGCATGGGATACCGTTTGTCTACCGGGATTTCCGGGCCGGGTGGAAGGAGGGGGTGGATACATCCAGACGTGTGGGGATGTACCGGCAGCCCTACTGCGGGTGTGTCTACAGTGAAAAAGAACGGTATTTCCGCGAACCGTGACAACCCAAAGCCTGTACACGCATTTCCCGCCCACCGTCCACTGCCGGCCTTTCCGCGGCGCAAGCCGGTGTCCGGCACCCAAAACCTCCCCTATCCGAAGGCGGAACCGTGTTTGAACAGTTTCTGTATTTCATCATCGTTCTGCTGATTATCACCACCTACCACGTACCGGAGACCGCATCCTTTTCGGGTCCGGAAACTTTGGGCCTCTTCGTAGTGTCCACCGTGGTGTATGCCGTGGCCATGCAGCGGATGTTCCGAAGGTGGGAACACCAAATCGGCCGCATGCCCATGGCGTTGCTGGATCATGGATACCATGCCCGTATGACCCGCGCCGGCATCGCGGCCATCGTGTGGTTCGCAGCGGATATCTATATTCTGAACCTGCCGGTCTTTACCGGGAGAATAGCGATTTTTGCCCGGTTTCCCACCCTGGAAACCCTGCTGTACCTGCTTCTTTTCCTGGGGTTTATGACCATATCCTGGATTCGCGCCTATCCGGTGTACCGGGTGCTGGCCGGGCACGATTCCGGTTGTTTCGACTTTGTCCGGTCCCAGATTTCCTTCAGTGTGCCGGTGTACCTGCCATGGCTGATGCTGTCCGGCATATCGGATCTGCTGCTGGCCCTTCCGTTCGAACAGCCGGCCAAATGGCTGCGGACGCCGGAAGGGGAAATCACGTATTTCGTGATCTTTTTGTTTGCCGCGGCTGTCGTGGCACCTGCCGTGATTCAATGGTTCTGGCGCTGTACCCCTCTGGAGCCCGGAGCCATGCGGGATCGGATCGAGGAACTGTTCCGCCGGGCCGGACTTTCCTACCGGGACATCCTGTATTGGCCGATTTTTGGGGGCCGGATGATCACCGCGGGCATTATGGGGCTGGTCAGCCGTTTCCGGTATCTTCTGGTGACCCAATCACTGTTGTGGTCCCTGGACCGGGAGGAGATCGAGGCGGTGGTGGCACATGAAATCGGCCGTGTCCGCCACACGCGTCTCTTGTTTCCCCTGTTTTTTTTTGGCGGATACCTGGTCGTTTCCTATACGCTGTTCGATCTGATCCTTTATGGGGTGTTGTATTTCCGTCCTCTGCTTGAAGCCGTGTCGTGGGGAAAAATCGATCCCACCTCCCTGATTTCCATCGGCCTGACGGCCGGAACCATTCTGCTGTTTCTGGTGTATTTCCGATATGGGTTCGGATATTTCATGCGCAATTTCGAACGGCAGGCGGATACCTTTGTCTACACCCTGTTTCCGAGTTCCTTTCCGCTGATCCGGACTCTGGAGAAAATCGGTTTGGCCGGCGCCCAGCCCATGGATAAACCCAACTGGCATCATTTCAGCATTGCCCAGCGGATTGATTTTCTGAAACAATGCGAACAGGACCGAACCTGGATCACCCGGCATGACCGAAAAGTCCGGCTGAGCCTGCTGGCCTATGCCGGAGTCATCCTGGTGGTGGGATGGGTGGGGATCCTGCTGAATTTCGGGGAAGCGGGCCGCAGCCTGGACCGGCGTTTTCTGGAAACGATCGTCCGGCGGGAACTGGAAAAAAACCCGGAAAATACGGAATTGCAGACATTTCTGGGGGATTTGTATTTTCAAAAAAAACAATATTCGCTCGCTCGAAACGCTTACCAACGCGCCCTCGAAATTCACCCGGACAATCCTGCTGCGCTCAACAATCTGGCCTGGTTGCTGGTGACCGCCGAGGAACCATCGTTCCAAGATCCGGAGACCGCGGTCTACCTGGCCGAAAAGGCGGTGTCGCTGCAGCCGTCGGCCCCGCTTCTGGATACGCTGGCGGAGAGCTATTTTGCCTCCGGCAGAGCCGATGATGCCGTTGATGCGGCGCGTCTGGCCCTGGAGGCGGCTGTCCGGGACATTCCCTATTTCGAGAGACAACTGGAGCGGTTCTCCCAGGCGGCCGGAAATGGAAAAAACCGGTGACCGGCCGATTCCCCTGACACGGATCCGGCCCCATGATGACAATTTCGGTTGCAGAAAGGATGCAGTATGGATGAAAACCCGTTTCGGATGGAAAACTTGCCGGCTCCGCACGAATATGCCCGTGCCTGGAAACAGTCTACCGGACGCCCGGTGGTGGGATATGTGTGCTCCTATGTGCCGGAGGAAATCATTCATGCGGCGGGTGCCCTGCCGTTTCGAATTTTTTCGGGTTCGGAATCGATCCATCATGCCGATGCCCATCTGCAGTCGTACAGTTGCAGCCTGGTCCGCGGGGTGTTGGAGGATGCCCTGGCCGGACGTCTGGATTTTCTGGATGGCATGGTGTTTCCCCATACCTGCGACACGATCCAGCGATTGTCCGATATCTGGCGGATGAATGTGCCTTCCGGATTCGTTCTGGATATCGGGGTTCCGGCGGTTCTGAACACCGCTTCCGGCCGGATGTACATGACGGAGGTGTTTCGGGAGTTCCGGGGCAGCCTGGAAAGCCGCCTGGGGGTTGCGATATCGGAAGACCGGTTGCAGGAAAGCGCCGGGATTTTTAACGAAATTCGAGGTGGACTGAGGAGTTTGTATGCATTGCAGCGAAATTCCGACCGAAAACTTTCCGGAGAATATCTCGACCATCTTTTCCGGATATCCATGTATATGGACCGGGAGACGGTGGCGGCCGGGATGAAAATCGCTTCGGATCGAATTCCCTCTGTGGGGGTTTCTCCCAACGTGGATGCCTTCAAACGGGTGGTGTTGTCCGGTTCCTTCTGTGATGTGTCCGGAATTTACCGGATGGTCGAAGCCGCCGGCGCCCGGGTGGTGGGGGATGATTTCTGCTCCGGCCTTCGGGCCGTCGAGGGAAACGTACCGGTAACCGAGGATATGGTAGCCGCGATCGCCGGGCGGCACCTGGACCGAGTGGTGTGTCCCGCTAAACATCGGGGGCTTTTCGAACGGCGGGACCATCTGATCGGACTTGTCCAGAGGTTTCAGGCGGACGGTGTCGTTTTCCTGCTGCAGAAATTCTGCGACCCTCATGCGTTTGATTATCCCTCCCTGAAAAGCGGCCTGGATGAGGCGGGTATTCCCGGCATCCTGGTGGAGATCGGGGATCGCCAGGTTTCCGAAGGGCAGTTGCGGACACGGCTGGAAGCGTTTCTGGAAATGGTGTAACATTTGATGCAATCCGAATTGAGAACGAGGGATGGGGGTATATATGAAAGCCTGGGTAAGTGCGTGGATGATCCTGCTGTTTCTGACCGGTCCGGCTTGGGCCGAAAAACCGGCCGATAAGAAGAACCCTGGAAAAAACCCGGCAGCCCAAAGCCGGTCTGCCAAACCCGCGGGCAAGGCTCAGACCCCGGCCAAACCTCTTCCGTCCGCCACTTCCGCGCGAAAGGCGGTGCCGCCGCCTCCGGAAAAACAGGCTCCGTACAAAGCCTTTATCGTGGTGGAGGCCGAGACCGGGCGGATGGTGGAGGGAGAAAACGTCCATATGCCGTGTCCGCCCGCCAGTATCACCAAGCTGATGCTGGCCGCCATTGTTGCCCAGCGGTTGGACAGCGGACAGGTTCAGTTGACCGACCCGGTCGTAACCTCCCAGGAGGCTTCTTCCATGGGGGGCAGCCAGGTTTTTTTGAAGCCCGGAGAGACCTTCACCCTGGATGAGATGATGCGGGCCGTCATGGTTGCCTCGGCCAACGACGCGGCCTTTGCGGTCGCGGAATTTATCGCCGGCAGCCGGGAGGCCTTTGTCGCGCTCATGAACGAAAAAGCGGCGCAACTGGGTATGTCTGACACCCGGTTTCACAGCATGCACGGCCTGCCGCCATCTTCCGGTCAGGAGCCGGATATGTCCTCGCCCCACGATCTGGCCTTACTGGCACGGGAACTGGTGAAAAATGATCGGATTCTGGCGTGGACCTCCCTGAAAACCGAACCGTTTCGGGATGGCACCCTGATCATGCGGAACCACAACAACCTGATGACCCGCTTTTCCGGGATGGACGGCCTGAAAACCGGGTTTTACCGGGATGCCGGTTACAGCATCGTGACGACGGCCAAACGGAACGATCTGCGGATGATCGCCGTCGTCATGGGTAGCCCGGCGGCCCGGATCCGAGACAACATCGCGGAAGAAAAACTGAAGAACGCCTTCGCCCGGTATGAAATCGTCTCCGTAATCCGGAAGGGGGATCCGGTCGACCGGGAGGTGGCGTTGCCCGAGGGAAGGCAAAAAAACCTCAAACCGATCGCTGCAACCGGTTTTTCTTACCCGGTTCCCCGGGATCGGAAAAAACAGCTGGTTCGGGATCTGGATCTGCCGGAGAAGGTCATGGGAGAGGTGCAGATGGGGCAGCGGCTCGGAGAAATAGTGATTCGCCTGGAGGGGGAGGTGATCGGCAGAGTCGATCTGGTGTCTCCGGTCCATGTAGCCCGGAAAAGCTTTCTCCAACGGCTGTTCGATTGATTACGGCAACCCCGACATCGGGAGGAAAGACCATTTCATGAACGATTCCGAGAAGGAAAAACGAAAAATCAAGGCGGTCGGCCGGATGAAAGAGATCATGACCACCTACTATATCGATGCGAAAACCGCGGCCGACACCGGCAAAAAAATCGCCTGGATCACCAGCGGCGGGCCGGTCGAGCCGCTGATTGCCATGGACGTGATCCCGGTGTACCCGGAAAACCACGGCGCCATGATCGGCGCATCCCGGATGGGGGAGAGCCTGTGCGAACAGGCGGAAGCCATGGGCTATTCCCGGGATCTGTGCTCCTATGCCCGGTCCGATATCGCCTGCGCGCCGACCAACGGCGGCCCCATTGGAGGACTGCCGAAACCGGACATGCTGATATGCTGCAACAACATCTGCGG
>CAZTKB010000195.1:0-6650 GCA_964614125.1 uncultured Desulfobacterales bacterium
GTTACCGAATGATCAGCCAAGTTCCGACAACGGTTTTCATCTGCTGAAAACCAAAAAGAATGACTCGAAATTGACCCGGACCAGGTGTTTCCGAAAGGGCTCTTCACCAGACGGATCCTAACCAAACTCCGCCGGTACCTGGATATCCGTAAAAACCGGTTGTTTTTCATCGGAACTCTTCGTCAAACTCATCAGGTGTGTTCTCAAATTGAATCGGCCTCCTTTGATTCCCAACTTTTTTCGTATTGAAAATCGATGAGACTCGACGGAAAAAACCGAGATATTCAGAATATCGGAAATTTGTTTGTTGGATTTTCCCTCGATGATGTGCCCAGCGACTTCCAGCTCCCGGGCACTCAGGTTGTAGGCACCAATGCCCAGTTTCTGACCGATTCCGGAAGAAATCTCGTTCAACCGATTTCCAACGACATCCACGTACGCGTGCTGGGTGGGTGTAAGCTTGGTTTGTTTTAAATTGTTCACATGGGGCTGGATCATATTTTTTATGTTATACCACACCCGGGATTCGAGTTCTTTTTTGTCCTTGTCCCTCTGATCCAGGAGAACCTTCAAAGCGGAGTTCATTTCCGCCAGTTTACCCGATCTTTCTTCCAGTTTTTTGTTGATGAAAGCCAGCTGATTCTGGGTTTGCCTCAAATCCGATACATCGACCAGAACACTGAGAAGGCATTTCTGCTCCTGTATTTCAATTACGATGGTTGACCAGAGAAAGTCTCGAATATCTCCTGCCTTCATTCTCAATTTGATGGGCATCTTGTCGAGACTTCCCTTTTCCTTGATCAAAGGCAGGACCTGGTATCTTTCCTTTTCATCCGCCCACAATCCGATTTCAATCGTCGTTCGGCCGATAACCTCCTCTTTGCGATATCCCGTGTCCCTGCAAAAAGGTTCGTTGAGGTCGATAATCTTTCCCTCCTCCAAGGTTACCAGGACAATCCATGTGGGGCTGGCCATAAACAGTTTGTTCCACATTTCCTCGCTCTTTCGGAGTTGTTCCTCGGCCAGTTTTCGCTGGGAGATATCTTTCCCAACCGTATTGATCCGTATCAGTACCCCATTTGCATCATATTTCAGGTTCACGGTCCACATCAAATGCCTGATCTGACCTGTTTTGCTGACGATTCTGTTTTCCATCGTCGTACTGCGCATTTGTTTTTCCACACAGTTTCGGATGGTTTTCGATGTCTGATTACGGTCTTCCCGATGCAAAAAGGAAATCGCTTTTTTGCCCAAACACCGGTCAGGCCTCATCCCCAGTATTATTTCGGCCGACGGACTGACATAACGAAATCGTCCCCGAGAATCCATCCAGCAGAAAAGGTCATCTCCGGTTTCAGCCAGTTCTTGAAAAAACTCAAAATCTTTTAATTTCAAAACATTTTCCTTTTCCATTTGCATATCCCCAACAGCTTCCCGGATTCATTCACTTTTTTACTGAAAAAATCCAACCCGCGACAGAAACACACGCTCCGCCCCGCTTATTTTGACTATAAATTATAGTCAAAAGGTAGTCAATATCTAATGGTTGATTTGTCCCATAATTTTGAATAGGGTTCATTAAAAAATTAGATCGCATCCATTTGTAAAATGACAATTGGTTTTGGGAACGCGTATCACCCGCGCCGACAGTTACCATTCAACCACCTTGTCTTCGGGGCTTCTGTGCCATCCAGGAGGTACCATGCAATCCATCACGGAAATGTTTCAACACACAATCCAGGCATATGCGGACAAAACCGCTGTCATTTATGAACGGCAAAAAATTTCCTACCGGGAATTGGGTAACATGATCGACGAACTTGCCAGGGGATTGCATTCCCGTGGCATCCGAAAAGGGGACATGGTAATGGAATTAATACCCAACAGCCTGGACCTGGTTCTTTCCCATTTCGCGATCATTCGCCTCGGCGCCGTGGCAGTACCCTTGAATGTCATGTATAGACATCATGAAATTGAATATATCGGAAAAGTAACCAAGGCCAAGGCAATCATCTCCCAGCCGGATTTATGGGAGCCCCTTGCCGAAGATGTTCTTCAAAGCCTTCCGGATCTCCAGACAGTGGTGACCACGGAAAGATCCGTGAAAGGATCCCTGTCTGTTACGGATATCGCCCCCACCTCCCCCACATCTCTCCCGCCGATACCCACCGGCCTGGACGATATCGTCAGCATCATTTTCACCTCCGGCACGACCGGCCGCCCGAAAGGCGCGACCCAGACCAGCCGGTCGATACTGTCTGCGGTAACCGGTGTGGTTGTGATGAATAAGTTCAGCGAAAACGATATATTTTTATGCGGGCTTCCCCTGTTCAACAATTTCGGCCTGAACGTCGTCATGATGAGTTGCTTTTCGATAGGTGGGACACTGGTCATCATAGACCGTTTCGATGGTCTCAAGGTAATGGAAACCATTTCACAATATGGTGCCACCTATTTCGCCGGAACACCCACCATGTTCATCTATATGCTCAATTCCTACGATCCGGCCGTGCATAATCTGTCGACCTTGCGGGTGACCAACAGCGGCGGAGCACGATGTCCGCAGGAACTGATCGAGAATGTGGAAAAGCAGTTCGGTGTCGTTCATCTGGAAGGGTACGGTCAGACAGAGGGATGCGGATATACCACATTAAATCCGATCGTGGGAATACGAAAGCCGAATTCCGTCGGCGTTCCGATATACAACACCTGGATCCAGATTTTCGATGAATTCGAAAAGGAGCTTCCCCCAAACGAGGTGGGTGAAATCGTACTGAAAGGCGATGTCTTTTCCATTCACGGCTACTGGGACAACCCGGAAACCAACGAAAAAATTTTCCGGAACGGGTGGTATCACAGCGGGGACCTGGGGTATCTGGACAAAGACGGATACCTGTATGTGGTGGACCGGAAGCAGGATCTCATCATAACCGGCGGATACAATATTTATCCGGCGGAAATCGAGGATGTTCTCTATTCTCATCCCAAAGTGGCGCTGGCAGCCGTCATCGGGGTGCCGGACAAGGTGAAAGGCGAACTGGCAACCGCGTTTATCGTGCTGAAAAAAGGAGAGCAGTGCTCGGAGCAGGAAATCATCGACTTTGCACGAGAGAGAATGGCGAAATTCAAAGCACCCCGAAAAGTCAATTTTGTGGATTCCCTGCCCATGGGTCCGACAGGCAAACTGCTTAAAAAGAAATTAAAGGAAGAAATTCTGGGCCGCCTGACCCCATCCGACAGGTAAGGGATGGTTGATACCCAAAAAAAAGCAGATAATCTTATCGTAGACAGGCCCTTTCCAGTCCTCCGCAGGAGGATTCCCCGGAACAGGGCCACCCCAAAAACCATCAGTTGACAGGAGGCAGAAAATGAACCCGGCGAACAAAAGAAATTCCCTTCGGTATTGGATTCACCTTCTAGCACTTGTATTTTTAGCGGTTACCATTTCGACATCCATCGGAATGGCCAAGGAAATCAACTTGAAAATGACTTGTGTGTTGGGCCCCGGAACGGCACTGTTTAAGGCAGCCAATTCCTTTGCAGACCGGATTGCCGAAAAAACCGAGGGGCAAGTCAAAATCAAGGTGTATGCCCCCGGTACTCTTATCGGGCCGACGGAGGTTTTTGAGGCCCTCGGCAAAGGAGTGATCGATCTGGCCTATACAACCGGTGAATATTGGGCCGGAAAAGAAATCGCATTTTCATTTGTTACCTATCTGCCCGGCGGTTTTGACAGTCCGGTTCAACATGATTTCTGGCTCTACCAAAGAGGGGGGCTGGAACTGGTCCGAAAACTGTATGAACCCCATAACATTCAACTGCTGTCCCTTCCCTATTATCCTGCGGAATATCTGATCTCACGGGTACCCATCAAAACCCTGGAAGACATCAAAGGGAAAAAACTCGTTTTTTCCGGCGCTCTGCAGCATGCTCTGTTCAACAAGCTGGGAGCATCCACCGTGACCATGCCGGCCGGCGAACGGGTCGCTTCCTTAGAAAGAGGAGTGATTGACGGCGGTGATTTTGCGGCCCCCAACAACCTGGTGGCCCTCGGTGCCCACCGGGTAGCCAAATATATCCTCAAACCATCGCTTCATCAGCCGTCATCCGCTCTGGAGCTTTCCATGAACATGAAAGAATGGAAGGCACTTCCGGAGAACTTCAAAAGAATCTTTGCAGATGAAGCATATGACAATGCCTGGAGGACCTATCGCTACAGCCTGGATATGGATCTGGAGGCATTCAAAGAGTTGAAAGCCGCCGGTGTAACCGAATTCGAATTAAGCGATGAGGAAGTGAAGAAAGTTCGCGAAATGGCAATGGAAGTATGGAAAGAGACCGCAAAAAACAGCCCGATGGGCCAGGAACTGCTGCAAAGCCAGATGGCTGTCATGAAGGAGCTGGGATTGATCCAGTGATCCGTCAGCAGGAACAGAGTCGCCATGGAAATCAGAATGAACATGCGTGCAAGGGGCGCAACCCCGCCATGGCAGTGGTTATTCGGGCTGCATGTTCATTCTTTCCAACCATACCAGCGGGCGAAAACCGGTAAGGGGATTTGCCATGAAAGTTCAAGGAATCGTACAACGTATAGACAGTCTCAGTACGGGGATCGGAAAATTCAGTTCCTACATCATTCTGATTACGGTTGCCGCCACGGTCATAGAGGTGATCGCCAGATATGTATTCGCCTCCCCCACCATTTGGGCGTACGAAGTGGAAATTTTTACCTGCGGCACCGTGTATGTCCTGATTGGTGCCCATTGCCAGCGGATCAAATCTCATGTGAGTGTTGATCTGGTGTACCGGATGTTCAACCCGAAATTCCAGCGTCTATTGCGTATGACCGTGAACTTCCCCCTGATTTTGATCTTTTCCGTTGCATTGACCTATATGGGAACCCAATATGCCTGGACATCCATCCAGATGGGCGAAAAAACCTATTCTGCGTGGGCACCGTATGTCTGGCCTGTCAAGATGATGTTGCCAATCGGTGGTTTTCTGCTGACCTTACAGGCCATATCCGACTTTTTACGGGACCTGTTTTTGCCGGAATGAAAGGAGGGGTTGACATGACTCCCATCGCATTGAATATCGCCATGTTCGGATCTCTCCTTCTGCTGCTGATGACCGGCGCACCCCTGTATGCCGTTATTGGTGCCATTGGTATCGTGTTCGGGCTGCTTACCGAAGGTTTCGACATATTTCCGATGTACAGCATGCGGGTATATGAACTGATTGTCGCGTACTCCCTTGTCGCCGTCCCGCTGTTCATTTTCATGGCCAATCTCCTTCAACGAAGCGGCATCATCGAGGAACTGTTTGAAGCCGTCTTTCAGTGGGCGGGGAAACTTAAGGGATCCATCGCGCTGGCAACTGTCATCACCGGCGTCATTCTGGCAGCCATGATCGGTGTCGTGGGTGCCTCTGTCATCACCCTGGGGCTCCTGGCACTGCCAACGATGCTGAAAAAAAAATATGACCCCCACTTGTCGGTAGGCACTGTTTGTGCAGCCGGCGCCTTGGGAATTCTGATTCCGCCCAGCATCATGCCGATCATCTATTCCGCAGCCACCCAGGTTCCGGTAATCGACCTCTTTGCCGGCAGCATCCTTCCGGGAATTCTGCTTGCCGCATTGTTTGCTGGATATATCATTATTATCACCATCCGACACCCGGAATATGCTCCTACCATTACCGAAGAGGAAGAAATCAAGGGGTTTTGGAACAAGGCGGCGCTGGCCAAAAACCTGATCCTCCCTTTCATCATCATCGGATGTGTCCTGGGCTCGATACTTGCGGGAATCGCCTCGCCGACGGAAGCTTCGGGAGTTGGGGTATTCTCCGTCCTTCTTCTTCTATTATTCCGCAAGAAATTGACGTGGGACATCATCCGTGAATCTCTGTACGCCACGATTTCCTCCACCGGAATGGCCCTTTGGCTTACCTTTGCCTCAACATGTTTTGTCGGTATTTACGCGATGGCGGACGGACATGAATTTGTGAGCGAGTTGATGACCAACCTGCCCGGCGGCAAATGGGGCGCTCTTATCCTGTCCCAGATCGTATTCATCGTTTTGGGAATGTTCATCGACTGGATCGGGATCTGCCTGCTTGTCGTTCCTGTTTTCAGTCCGATTATGAACAGCCTGGGTTTTGATCCCGTATGGTTTGGAATTCTTTTCATGATGAATATGCAGATCAGTTTTTTAAGCCCACCATTTGGATATGCCCTGTTCTTTGTCAAGGGAATCACTCCCAACTCCATCACCATGAAAGATATCTGGAAAGGAGCGTTTCCTTACCTGATATTTCAGATTATCGGCCTGATCATCTGTATCCTGTTTCCGCAAATTGTCATGTATCTACCCGGTCTTCTCCGCTAAAGGTCAACCGTAAAACCCGGCGTTCCTTTCGTTTGCGGTGAATTATCCGAAAGCTTGTATTTATTTGTCCGAATGTAATCAGCAACCGATTTCAGGTTGCAAACAAAAACCTTTAACCGGATTGTCATATATTCATCCTTTGCATGGGAGACCGACTGAAAATGAGACTGGAATTAAACAAGGAACAAAAAATGATTCTGGGCGAAGTGCGAAAAATCGTCCAGGGAGAAATCGCCCCCAGAGCGGCGGAACTGGATGAACAGG
>CAZTKB010000196.1:0-6633 GCA_964614125.1 uncultured Desulfobacterales bacterium
CTCTGGATCCGCTTGTTCGCAACCTGAAGCAGCTCCTTCCGGCGCCCGAAGGTGATGGCTTCGACCGGGCAGATGGAGGCGCATCCCGGCGGCTTTTCTTCCTGTTCGACCCGTTCATAACAAAACGTGCATTTCATGACGCGGGGAGTGAGAGGATCGGCGTATTCATAGGCCGGAATCTCAAACGGGCAGGCCACCATGCAGTACCGGCAACCGATACATTTGCTGACATCATAATGAACCGCGCCGTTTTCCTTTTTGGTCAGAGCGCCGACGATACAGGCGGATACACAGGCCGGATCCTGGCAGTGCATGCATTGGACTTTCACAAAAAAGGGAATCGGCTGATCTTGGGTATTGCGTTTTCCCGGGTAGTACCGGTTGATGATGGTAAAAGCCGTTTCATCCGGTCTTCGTTTTCTGTCCAGGACCGTCAGGTCATCAAACGGGCGTTCGGGCGGTGGCAGGTTGTTGACGGTCTGGCAAGCCTGTTCACATTTTCGGCATCCGATGCATCGGGTCAGATCCACCAGGCAGCCATAGGGATCGGGCGGTGCCTTGGATTGCCAGGCATGCCCGTTCCGGGTGGGGCCTGCGACCGCAGCCGCACCACCGGCCCCCAAAATCTGAAAAAATTTGCGTCGATCAAGCTCCATGATCCATTCTCCGAATCTGTCCTGAAAGATGGTACGGTATGTGGAACAAGTCGACCGTTCTCTGAAGCCGGGATGCTGACCGGCCGATCTTGGTGTAACCCAATTAAGCAAATATAGTGCCAGATCAAATACAATAGATCCCCGGGGGAGTCGATCGTTCGATTGATTTTCGGATTTGGTGGGGATGGCTGGGAAAACAATTAGGGGGTAGCTATATCGCAACTTTCTATATAATCATAGTTGCGATTTCACGACCACAATTTTCGAAAAGGAAAAGGAAGTCAACCAGCCAGGAGGGGAACTGGTTGACTTCAGCCAAGATGGAGGTAAAACGCACAAAAGTATAAAAGCAAGTTTTATGCCAAGGATTTTATTTGATTATCCCGGTTCTGTCCATGGCGGGTGGCCAGTCCATATCGCTGCATGTGATTCCATACGGTTACACGGGAAATCCCCAGGATTCGCGCAGCCAGGGACTGGTTGCCGTTGGCTTCCGCCAACGCCTGGATCAGGCGGTGTTTTTTCATTTCATCCGGGGTCATGTAAGGTGTCGGTGAAAGTGGCCCATCTCCAGACCAGAAATGGATATCCGGTGGCAGGTGATGGGGAAGTATCTGTGAGTCCTGGCAGGACGCGCAGGCGTACTCGAAAGCGCTTTTCAGTTCCCGGACATTCCCCGGCCAGGGATACCGGACCAGAGATTCCATGGTTTCCGGTGCAATTCCGCGAATAGCCCGATCTGTTTTGATCTGAATCCGTTCAAAAAAATATTCCGCCAGCAGGGGGATGTCATCTTTTCGATCGCGCAGTGGCGGCAAGGTGATCGGGATGACATGGATGCGGTAAAACAAATCGTTTCGAAAAGCGCCGGATTTCACCAGGGCTTTCAGATTCCGGTTGGTTGCGGTGATGATACGGACATCCACCGGTATTGGATGGTTGTCCCCAACTCGTTCGACCACTTTTTCTTCCAGGATTCGAAGCAGTTTGATCTGGATGGATAGAGGCAGATCTCCGATTTCGTCCAGAAAAATGGTGCCGCCGTCAGCGGCTTCAAATCGTCCGGCACGATTCTGATAGGCTCCGGTGAAGGCACCCTTAACATGGCCGAACAACTCGCTTTCGAGAAGGGACTCATTCAGAGCCGCGCAATTGACCTTGATATACGGCCGATCCTTCCGGTTGGAATGCATGTGAATGGCTCTGGCGACCAGTTCCTTGCCGGTCCCGCTTTCGCCCAGTACCAGGATGGGGGCGTCGGAAGTGGAAATATTTCCAATCATATCGAACACGCGGGTAATCGCCTGGGAGGATCCGACGATTCCATGAAAACTGTCTTCGGATTGCAGCTGCCGACGGATGGCTTGAAGTTGGTAGTCTTTTTCCAGCAATTCGGTGATGTCGGTCATGGTCTCCACAGCGCCGATCACTTGTCCTTTGCTGCCCTGCAAAATGGAGGCGTTTTTCAGGATATGAACCAGGCTGCCGTTCTTGCGCGTCAAGGTGCATTTCCGCTTTTTCATGCTGCCGGTCTTAAAAAGGTGACACCAATAACTGCTGTTTCTCTCTATGAATACTTCGCAAATATTGCAGTTGAGCACGGAGCATCGCCGGCCGACCAATTCGGAGCGGGTATATCCGGTAATCTCTTCCAGAGCCTGGTTGACGGAAATGATCGTGCCGGTGGAGTCCACAATCATCACGCCATCCTGAATCGTATCGACAACCGTTTTCCAATACCGATTCAATTCCTGGTCATCCATTGTTCTCTCCTGCCTGTTAAAAAATTAACATATGTTTAAACATGGTGTAATTTTTTTAACAGATAAGCGGTGCAAAGTAAACGTGTTTCATGGGAAAGGAGGAAGGGGGAGGATAATGGCATTTGAATTGCTGTATTTTTGAAAAGGCCTTGGGAGGACGAGAAAAATGAAGCCATCCGACTACCGGATAATCGATTTGAAACATGCGTTCGAGCCGATCGCCATGCTGACTGTTTCCAAATGGATGCGGGAGATGGGCCAAGACCAGATTGTGGAATTTCGAATTTATGATATGGATCTGCTGGAGAACATCAACCGGCTGTTTTCGATCTTTGAAAAGAGACTCAGCAAAGAGGAAAGCTATTCCAAAGGGAAAAAATATTGGCGGATGGTTGTCCGGTCCAAAGAGGGAGAAATCCCTAAAAAATCCTAAGTGGTAATGTACCTCCCATCTTTGTCCGGCATCGTCAATGGACCTCCAGCAGGGTTTCAAAAAGTCGTACGAGCCGGTTGTTCGTTTCTTTCGGAATACCTTCCGATTGGGGGCGCTTCCAGTACAGGGGGGAGCTCGACAGGGATGACTCCTGCAGTACATCCCGGCAGATCGAAACCATCCGATCCCGAATCCAAGCTACCCGGTCGTCGAGATACCGGATTTCTCCTTCAAACCCCTGATACCCGGCAGGCGTGAGCCTGCCTTCGGCTTCGTATTTCCGATATCCGCTGGTGCCCATCAGCACGATCTGACAGTGGGAAAGCAGGTTGGCTGTCCGGTCGAGTCGGTCCAAAAGACAGTTGTCGTATAAAAACCTCAGATTCGCTTTCAGATCGAATACCGTGCTGTCCGGAACGAACATCAGAAACCCGATTTCCGGTTCAATTCCCACGCGTCGGCATAGCTCGATAGCCTGGGATCCTGCCTCCGCTGCCGAGGTTTTGGAAAGCTGCCCCAGGATCCGATCCGACCCGCTCTCAATTCCGAGCAGCAGGCTGTTGCATCCGGCGGACACCAGACTTTCCATGATTTCCGCATCCAGGTCATTCGGGCGGGTTTCCATTCCAAACCGAATGCCCAGCGGGCGGATTCGTTTCATCAGATCCAGTGTGCGGCTTCTGCCGCTTTTTCCGGGGCCGATGAAATTGGGATCCACAAAATAGAAATCTCGATACCCGGCTGCCATCAGGGATTGGATTTCGGCCACGATATGTTCCGGATTTCTCCCCCGCCACAGCGGCCCGCCGTTGTAAAAGGAGGGAATGGGGCAGAATCGGCAGTGATTGTAGCATCCCCGGCTGCCCAGGATCGAGGCTGTTCCGCTGGAATCTGGGTCCCGAAGTGGGTAGAGAAACCGGTCCGGGTTTGGGGCGGGTTTTCGGGGAATCAATCGAATTTCATCCCCGGGTAGGGACCAATGTGCCAGCCCGGGGATTCCCTCCAGGGTTTCTTTGGCCGCAATCCTTCCGGCCAGTTCGGTCACGGTAATTTCACATTCTCCGACCGAGATGGAATTCACCTCCCGGCTGAATTCCAGAATCCGTTGATATGCCAGTGTGGGATAGAATCCAAACAGATGGATATGGCCCGGAAAACCGGCTTGTTTCAAGTCCCGTAAAAACGCGAACAAGCACCCGGTGTTCTCCCACATATACACCGCGTTGATGGCCAGAAGCTCTGGCGGATCGGTCAGAATCGCTTCCCGGACGTTGACAAAATCCCGGTTCTCGGATGCGGCGTTCCAGTATTCAACCGAATACCCTGCCTTCTGGAGGGCGGATGCCGCATATCCCCCCATCAGGCAAGACCAGAGCGGCGTGTTGGCGATGTCGTTGAACCGGATCTCGGATCGGACCCGTGGGTGTTCCAGAACCAGAATCTTCAGCATGAACCTCCTATCGGTAAGTCGGGGTAACGGCCGCCGGTTTCGTTCGGGCGAATACCTCCGCCTGATGGCAGCAGGCGTCCAGCTCATGAAGCAGATGCGAAAACCGGGAAGAATGGTAATAAACCGGAAAGAGAAGATCCGTTTCCGGATCGAGTTCACCGTTTCGGAACAGCCGGGTGGTCAGCGGGGCGTTTGGATACAGCCGGACATGGTTGAAGATGACCGCACCCAGATTGCCGGGGCCTGCGTGGATATCCAGAATCCGCTGAATCGTGTCCCAGGACTCTTTTTCCTGCGCCGGGCCGTCACCCGGAAGATTGACCAGGAAATGGCACATGGTCAACACCCCGTGACGGGCGGTAAGGGCCGCCGCGTTCAGGAGATCGGATTTGCTCAATCGCTTGCCCAAGGTCTTCAATCCGTGATCTGTCAGGGAGTCTCCGGAAAAATACACGGCCACCAGCCCCGCATCGACGGCCGTTCCCAGCAACCGGTCATCCAGGCAATCCTCCCGGAAAAACCCGGTCCACTGCACCTGAAGGCTCCGCGCCCGGATCGCATGGATCAAAGCCTTAAAATGGTCAACAGGCCGATTGAGCACCGGATCCGTAAAATGAAACAGGCGGATACCGAAACGGTGTGCCAAAAACGCCATTTCGTCGGCGATGGATTCGGGATTTCGCAGCCGAACCGCACGCCCGCTCAAAACCGGATACACGCAGTAGGCGCAACCCAGATCACAGCCCCGCTTCCCTTCGATACCCATTGACGCGACATAGGAATTTCTCCCGGCATAGCTTTCCGGATGGAAGCTGTCGATATCGATGGCCGGAAGATGGTCCAGGGATATTCCGGGTTTGGGTGGATGAACCCGGATTTCTTCCGGATCCCGCCGGATCAGTCCGGAAACACCGGAGAGATCCGCATTCGGCAGGAGGATTTGCGGAAAGGCCGCCTCCCCTTCCCCCATTACTCCGAAATCGATTTCCGGAACTTCCCGCATCAGCCTGCCCCCGAACAACGAAAATGCGGGGCCTCCCGCGATGATTCGGCAGGCGGGAAGAATCCGCCTGGCCAAGGCTGCCGCGGTTTTCAACGAGGAGAGATAGGAGACGGCGTGCCCGGCCAACGGGTCGATGTTCCGGAAGGAAAAAGCGATCGTTTCGGGACGGAGGTCTCCCAGGATCCGGGCCAGCTCCGGCCAGGGATCCGGGGACAGGTTCATGTCCAGCGCGGCTTTTTCCATGTGAGTCGGAACCAGCGAGGAAAGCCGGGATAGCCCCAAGGGATAGACCGTTTCTCCGGCGCCATGATGGGAGGTGGGAAGTTGTACCAAAAGAATGGGCATGAGTCACTCCAACAGCAGCAGCCCCAGGTATTTGACGTATCCATCCGGATCGGTGACCGGGGCCAGGTGCAGTCCGGCATGGTGAGCCGTCTGAAACACATCGATTCCCGAACCTTCCAGGGAGGGGCGGGCTACATCCGGATGCCGGCACTCTCCGACACCCGGACAGGGGGAACATACCGGGCAGGGACCGGCTCCCAGGACAAATGCCCGATGGAACCCGGCCAGAAACGCCTGTTTTTCCAAGGCAAGCAGTTTTTCATGAAATTCCGTTCCCGGCGGAGAACCTTCCAGAAGAATCGCCCGTCGGTAGGATTTCAGCATCTGAATCATATCCGGATAGGGAATTCCATGCGGCGGGCACCGGAGGTTTTTTCCGAATCCGGCGCAGCCGTATCGGCATTTCCACTTGGCCCACGGAGCGGTAGCGATTTTCTCCACGGATATCGGGACGGCACGACGAAATCCCAGCAGCAAAGCGGCCTGGGACCAAAACTTTTCCGGGGAAGGAGACAGGTTGTCGGAAAGCTCGTATCCGGCAACAATCACCGAGGAATCCGCGTGCAGATCGATGACGGTATGCCGCGTGATTCCGGCGGACTCCAGCCAGGAAACCACCCGGGAGGCATCGTGACAGGTTCCGTCATAGGTGTTCAGCATCATGGCCAGGTCGTACAGGGCACCGGTGTGCGGGAACCGGCTGGATCGATCCGGAAAATAGTCGTGAATCAGGATTCGTCCGTTTGGCCGGAGAAGACGGACCGCCTTGGCCAGCAGCTCTTTGGCATCCGTCTTTCCGTAGGCATGCAAAAAATTGCAGAGCAAAATCAAGCCGAATTTTCCAAACTTGTTTTCTTCCAGAAACCGGAAGTCCCCGCCGATGGTCTGAATTCCATCCCAGTCGGATGCGTTCGGATAGATTCGGGTGGCGGTCTGGATCACCTCGGGAAGATCCAAAAGGACGGCGGGAAATTCCTGCGCGT
>CAZTKB010000197.1:0-6607 GCA_964614125.1 uncultured Desulfobacterales bacterium
ATTCAGCCGTTTGCTAATCCGGACACCTGACAAACCACCCCCGGCACGGCAGGCGGATTAACCCTTTAACAGCCGGTTATCCTGGCATGATCCGGATACCCACCCCGCAGATATTGACTCCATCCGGTCTTTCCGATATACCACCTTCATGAGGGGATGGCCAGTTTTATCCCCGCTTTCCGGATTCCCGGCCTTCCGGGTAAACCGATGGATCTGTGTATGCCAATTGCCTGCAACCACCTGACCTATAAATATCCGGGGACCGATGTAACGGTCTTTGACCAGCTTTCCTGTGAATTTCCGGACACCGGATTTCATGCCCTGTTCGGGCATTCCGGCGTGGGGAAAACCACCCTGGCCCGAATTTTTTCCGGAGATATCCAAACCGGTTCTGAACCCCTGCCTTTGGTATGGGAAAAAACGGTTCTGTACACGCACAACATGGAGCGGATTCCGGGCTGGGCCCCGGTCGGGGAGATGATCGAGTCGGTTACCCCGGAGGAATCCCGGAAGGATATGGAGGAGTTGCTGGCTGCCTTCGGCCTGAATCCTGTTTTGGAGTCCCGGTTCGACCACTTGTCTTTGGGGCAGAAAAACCGTGCCAACTTGGCCCGGTATCTTCTTCAGAAATTCGACGTCTTGATCATGGACGAAAGCCTCGCCAATGTGGATGAAACCACCCGGGAGAAAATAATCGGGATCATGAAAACCAGGTTTCCGGAAAAGTGCTTTCTCTACATCAGTCACAACATGATGGAGGTGAGCCGGTACAGCAGGCAAATCATCATTTTGCGGGGAACACACCGAAGGCCGCAGGTGGTGAGCCTCCGGGGGATGGACGACCGACACCCGGAACGCGGCCCGCGAACACGGGATCTCGAAAAAATCATGCTGGAGATCGTGCATGCTTCGTAACCGGATCGTCCAGTTTTTCCTGATTTACGCTTTCGGCGTGTCATTTCTGCTGTTGGTCAAGTATTCCCTGGGGCTGTCGGATTACGTGATCCCGGCTGTTGCGGAGATGCGGTCTACGGCTGCGGGAGTCGGGAACCGGTATCTGATGGATGTTCTGAACACCTTGGTCATCGCGATCATCGGCCACGTCATTTCGATTGTGCTGGCGTTCGCTGTAGGGATATTGGGCGGGCAGAAAAGCTGGGCCGGGACCTTGGTCAAAACCGCGGCCTACAACATTCAATCGTATCCAATCGTCGCCGTCGCGCCGCTCATTTTCATCCTGCTGGGAGACGGGCTCATGTCGCGGCTGATCATTTCTGTGATGATCTGCTACTTCCCTCTGCTGCTTTCCGTGATGGGGGTTTTGTCCGAGCCGGTGGAAACCGTCGAACATTTTTACCAGGCCACCTGCCGGATCACCTGGAAACTTCAGGTCCGAATTCGGATGTTCGAAAATTTCGGCAGCCTCGTGACCGTGATTGTGGGCAGTGGGACCATGGCGATGGTGGGAACCATTGTGGCCGAGTTTGTCGCCTCCAACGCCGGAATTGGGTACAGCATTCGGATTGCTCTGTATCAGAGCGACATGGCCAAAATCCTGATCGCCCTGTTCTGGATCGGTATCTGTACCTCGCTGTATCTGACGGCGCTTGAACAGATGGGGCGGTTGGTTCACAAACGATGGAAGGCGCTGTAATCGGAAAGCCGGATGGCCGGCCCGGCAAGGGACGTGCCCCGGAAGGGGGAAAGCATGGAATCGATGCGGTGGATCCGTCTGTGTGGGTGGGCAATGGGGGTGTCGTTTTGGCTCTTCGGATGGGCAGGTGCGATAGTCCATGCACAGGAAACGGTTCAGTACCGCCTGAAATGGCTGTACAATACCAGCGTGATCGGCGATCTGGTAGCCGATGTCGAGGGTGCGTTTGAACGAAACGGACTGAAAGTGATGGTCCGGGAAGGCGGACCGGAACGGGACGCCATCAAGGAAGTGGAACTGGGACATTCCCAGTTTGGGGTCGCTTCCGCGGACCAGGTCATCCGAGCCTTGTCCAAAGGATCTCCGGTGATTGTGATCGCGCAACTGTTTCAGGTGAATCCGTTGCAGTGGATCTATCGGCCCGGGCAGGTTTCCATTCAGTACCCCTCCGATCTGGCGGGGAAAAAGCTGGGGGTGACCTTTGGAGGCAATGACGAGACTATCATGCGGACCATCCTGGCCAAATACGGCATCCGGGAAGCCGATGTCACTCTGTACAGCGTCCGGTACGATTATACGCCGTTTTATCAGGGGCAGGTGAATCTCTGGCCGGTGTATATCAACGCGCAGGCGGTTTTGATTGCCGACAAGCTGGAAAAAAACGGGGAGTCTGTCCGATTTGTAGATCCGGATGCGTTGGGGGTACGGTTTGTCGCGAATTCCGTGATTACCTCCGAAAAGATGCTTCGGGAAAAACCGGACACGGTCGACCGGTTTCGAAAAGGCCTTCTGGAAGGATGGCGGACGGCGGTGGATCCGCTGAATCATGCCCGGGTTCTGGAGATTCTGCAGAAATTTGATCGGGACACGGCGTTGCCGCTCATGGAAAAACAGTTGGAAGCGACCCGCCGACTGATCCGGCCGTCATCCGATGCGGTGGTCGGCCGTATCGATGTCTCTGCTTGGAAAGAGACGGAGCAGATCATGCTGGATCAGAAACAGATTCCGGCTCCGGTGAATGTGGAGCGGGTGCTGCGCCCATAAAACTCCTTTATCCTTTTTTTTCCAACAAAATCTTCTTCCCATCCGGCAAAGTGACATGAAGGGCCGGTCGGTCGGGCAGGGGGGCCGCGATCAGGACCCCGCCGGTTCGGATATGCAGCCACAGGGCACCCTGTCTCTTTTCCCAGCGGATGGGAGTGCTTTCCTGGTTGTTGATCCACATCCCCTTGCCGTCGGCGTGCAGGGTCAAGGTGACAGGGAAGTCGGTATTCGGGGAAACATAGCTTCCCTCCCAGCCGCTGTGGGAATCGCATCCCCCAAACAGGAATGCGGCGGCGAACAGATATAAAATCAACAGACGGGGAAGATTCATTCGACGATTTCCTTGACAGCGATCAACAGACGGTCTTCCAATTGCAGCGCCGATGGGAAGACCAGGACATGGATGGACATAGCCAGCCAGATCATGTCCCGCAGCAGGGTGGTCCATCCGATCGGGTCTTCGACGGTGGTAAAGCAACCGCACCCGATGGGAATGCCGCGGATCAGGGTCGCGACGATCGCGATGCAGAACATGACCAGCATGGCCGTGATGAGGGCCGCGGATGCCCGTAGCCGGAGGCCGAGGATCATCATGAGCCCGGTGATGAGTTCGGTCCAGGGCAGAACCAAGGCCATCAGGTTCACCCCCCAAACCGGAACCAGCTGATAGCTCGCGATGGTTTCCGCGAATTCTCCGGGATAGTTGATCTTGTACATGCTGGCTGCCAGAAACACACCGCCCACATATATGCGAAACACCAGCCCAACGACCGGGTGACGGAATAGGTTTGTCATCCAAGTAGCTGATTTCATGGATTAATAGACCCTCCAGCCCGTTTCCAGCCGGATATTCCTCCTGTCATCACCTGAACCTTGTCATGCCGTTGCAACAGTTGCCTGGCGACTTCCTCATCATAGTGACGGCTGATGGTGCGGCCGTACACCACGATGGTCTGATCGGGATCCATCACCGGCCCCAGTTTCATGGGGTAGATGATGTCGAACAGCGGTGCCGGGATGTTGACGGCGTCCGGAATATACCCGGTCTGGTATAGTTCCTGCGGCCTGGCATCTACCAAAATGACGTTCCCCCGGGGGAGGAGTTCCCGTATCAGGGTGCCTGCCTCCACCCGGGGAGAAGGTTCCGACAGAACGGTTTCGGGTATCCAGGGGATGCCGTTCGGGTTGGAAACATTGAACAGGATCGCCAATATCACCGAAACGGCCAGGGTCAATAGAACATCCAGCCACCGCAGCTTACCGGCCTGCTCAATTTTCTGCTGCACCATTTGTTTCAGGCGGATCTTGGCGAACTCCAATACCCGGATCCGGTTGCGGGCTTCGGTCAGCTCTGCGATGGTCCGGCGCAGATCCTCGTTGGTACGGTTCAGGTCGGTGTTCAGGGCTTGTACGGTTTCATAGGCGCGGACGTTTTTTATAAACACCATGAAACCGGAGCACATTCCGGCAAGCAGTTCCCGGGACTCGTCGGTGACGGCCCGGGATTCCAGGGGGGCTCCCAGTCCAACGACCCCCAGCAGGGAATCATGGATCACCAAAAGAAACGCCGTATGGACCTCCATCCCGGTTTCCGAAGCCGGGAAGACCCCGGAAGGATCAGTGATGGGGGTGACTGACATCGGTGCCAGCCGCCGGTCCTCCGCAGATGCGAATCCCAGGTACAGGCGTTTTTCAGCCTTTTCGATGGTCCACTTTTCCTGGATTTCCGCCCCCCGGATCGCCGTAAGAACCGTCTGCCGATTCCGGTCGATCACCATCATCACCCCCTGAGCGGACCCAACCGCCCCCATGAGAATGAGCAGAAAGGTGTTCATCAGGGTGTGGGAATCGGTGATCGGGCTCAGTTCGGCCAGCAGCTCGTAGAGCGTCTTCAGATAGAACATCCGACGATCCGGCTCGGCGCCAGGAGACGGCTGTAAGGCACGCTCATTCATGGCAGCAGGTCAGTGATCGTTTTCCACAGGACGTCCGCTTTTTCGATCACCCCCATATGGGTGAACAGAATTTTGCCGTCACTCGGATTTACGATCATGGTAAACGGTGTTCTGGGTTCCCCCAACTGCTTGTGGATGTCAAAAGACAAATCCGGAGCGATGGGAAATACATATTGTTTCTGATCGTGAAGGTATTGGATCTCCCGGTGGTTTCCGCCGGCCGCAATTCCCAGCATTTTCACCTTTCCTTTCAGGTTTCCGCTTTCGATCCGATGGTAGAGACTGTTGAACACCGGAGCTTGCCGGTAACATTGCGGGCAATAAATTCCAATCACTTCGATGAGAACCAGACGGGTGGAAATATCCGATATCCGAAAAGTGGGGGTGCTGATTTCCAGATATTTCCGATGGGCCTGGTTTTCGGGCGCCTGCAGGACAAAATCCGGCAGCTTCCCCCCTTTTTCCGGAAGACTTCCCGCGGCCGCTGGGCCGATACATGACAGCAGCCACAGGATACCGATTCCGATTTGAATGCCGATTCGGCTGGTCATCTGGCGCTTCTCCTTTTCATGAGTTCAGGCGAGTGCCTGTTCGAGGGTTTCCGAGATACGGATCCGGGTACCGAGCCCGACGATTTCGAATACCTTTTTCATGTTTTCCGACAGTCCGGCAGCGGCCACCTCCACGCCCTGTTTGGCGGCTTCCCGCAGCAACTGGGTCAGAATGGCGATACCTGCGCCATTGACTGAGGCGCTTTCCTGAAAATCCAGAACGATCTTTCGTTTTCCCAAAGAGACCGCCTGATGAAAAAGTTCCTGAAAACGGGCTTCGTGCCGGGCCGTGATGCCGCCTCGGATCGTTATCACCGCAGCTTCATTTCGGGGAGTCAATTCGAATTCCCGAACCGGTTGGGTTGCGAGGCGAAGCCTTTCTTCAGCCCGGTTCAGCGCTTGTTCCAAAAGCTGCCGCTGAATGGGCTTGTTGATGAAATCCGTGGCGTCCAGGCTGAGTGCCTGGATTGCCAGGTCCATGTCCCCATGACCCGTAATCACAATCACCTCGGTTTGGGGATCGATCTGTTTCAGGTGCTGAAGCACTTCGATTCCGTTCATGCCGGGCATCTTGATATCCGTCAGCACGATCCGGGGATGCTCCCGCTGGAAGATATCGAGCCCCTCCCGGCCGTTTTCGGCGGTAAGGACCTCATATCCATACGCCTGGAGCGTCAGACGGAACATTTTGAGGGTGGGTTTTTCGTCATCGATCACAAGTATCTTTTCCATACCGATCCTTTGGTTGTCTCAGGGGTGAATCCGTAGCCGGACACTTGAAGTTCGTCTATGGAGTTGGGGCTGTTCACGGGTCAGGCGGCCGTGAAGCTGAGCTTGAAGGTAGTTCCGACGCCTTCCCGGCTGGACAGATCGATCTGCCCTCCGTAGTCCTTGACAATGCCGTAGCTGATAGCCAAGCCCAGTCCCATATCAATGCTGCTTTCCTTGGTGCTGAAAAACGGTTCAAAAATATTGTCCCGGACCGTATCCGGAATTCCGATTCCATCATCTTCGACCTCGGCGAATACCTGCGGGCCGAGTTGGTAGGTTCGGACAATGATCCGCCCGGAGCCTGTACCGGGACTACGCTGGTTCTTTTCCGTGATCGCATCCCGCGCATTGGTGATCAGGTTGAAAAACACCTGCTGCAGGCGGTTGTCATGGGCCATGATTGGAGAAATTTTTTCGGAAAGCTGCAGGTCGATGCGGATATTGTCCAGTTCGAACTGCCGCACTACCAGAGTGTAGACCGCCTGAATCGGTTTGTTGATGTCCAGGCGGTCGATGACGAGCTCAGCCTTTCTTCCGAATGCCCGAAGAGTATTGATGATCTCCGCCGCACGGTCGACCTGGCTGCTCATCTCGTTTACCACTTCCCGAAGATGGGCGGTATCGCTATCTCG
>CAZTKB010000198.1:0-6153 GCA_964614125.1 uncultured Desulfobacterales bacterium
TAGGATACCCAATGTCTGGGCGAAACAAAACAGCGGCGTAATTCGGAATGCTCCCCGGCCGTTGACCCGGAACCTGGATGATTTCCCAATTCCGGATTATTCCTGCCTAAATCATTTTGTGTATCATGACCGGAATCTCCTGCCGTTGACACCGGCTCGCATGGAAATGTTTTTTTCCCGGGGTACCGTGTCGAAACATCTGGGAAAAATCGGATATCAGACGATGACCGGAAGGGGTTGTCCGCATAAGTGCAGTTATTGTATCAACGACGCCGTCAAAAAATTGTATGGGCCGGTGGGGTATCTTCGTTGGCGGTCACCGCTTCACGTGATCAATGAACTGCGGGAAGCGAAACGGATGTTTCCGTTTCTGGATTTTATCTGGATCTCGGATGACGCGTTTTTCAGCCGAAGTCTTTCCAGCCTGCGCCAGTTCTGTGAGTTGTACCGCCAGGAAATCGGTCTTCCCTTTTCCTGCCTGGCCAGCCCGCTGACTGTTACCAAAGAAAAGATGGAAATTCTGGTCGACGCAGGCCTGATCTATCTCCAGATGGGGGTTCAAACCGGAAGTTCCCGTATCCAGGAATTGTTCAACAGGCAGTCCATGAACAATGAAGTCATGCTGTCGGCCATGAACATCATTCATGATTATCGGGATCGGATGGATCCCCCATCCTATGATTTCATTCTGGATGTCCCGTATGAGACGCTGGAAGATAAGATGGAAAGCCTTCGCTTTATCGCCCGGATACCGAAACCCTTCCGTCTACAGCCGTTTTCCCTGGTTTTGTATCCCGGAACTCGGCTGCATGATCTGGCGACCGCCGACGGCCTCATCCGGAATGAAAACCGGGACATTTATGCCAAAAGCTATACCATGCAAAAGCCGACCTACACCAACCTGCTGATCCTGATGGCCAAGAGGGGGAAGTTTCCCTCCCGATGGCTGTATTTTCTGTCGATGCCATCGTTGGTCAGATTGATGGAGAAGGGTTGGATGAAAGGCATTGTTGCATGCTGGTTTGTCGGTTTGAAACGTCTGGCAAAACTGATCCGCCAATCGAGTCCGGAAACATGAATATTTTGCTGATCCAATCTTTTCTGGCTGGAAACGAGGTTCCGGTATATCCGGTTGGACTTGCGTATTTGAAGGCAGTGATGCCGGAGATGAATGTTCGGGTGGTGGACCTCAATGTGGAAGCCGGAGACAGAAGATCGATATATGACTGCCTGTCAAGGTTATTTTTGGAATGCGAATACGATGTCATCGGTATATCCTTGAGAAATATCGACTCGACCAACAAACGAACCGTCGTGTTCTACTACGATGATTTCATTGAATTACTGGGTTTCTGCAAGAAGCACACCGAGTCACGGATCGTTGTCGGAGGGGCCGGGTTTTCGATGTTTGCGGAAGTCATCATGGAGACACGCCCGGAGATCGATTTCGGGGTTTTTCTGGAAGGGGAGAAAACATTTCCGGATCTGTTGCGGAATCTGAATAATCCGGAAAGGGTACCTTCCGTATATTATCGAAAAAATGGAAAAGTTCAGTTCACCGGCCATGGGAGGAAACCATCTTTCCGGGACCTCCCGGATCCGGACATGACCGCAGTGCCGGTGGGAAAATATCTTGCTTTTCCGGAGTCGATCGGGGTTGAGACCAAAAGAGGATGTCCGCTTGGCTGCCTGTATTGTCCGTACGGATTTCTGAACGGAAAATCTTATCGATTCAAAGATCCGGTACGTATTGTCGATTGGCTCGAGCTTTTGGTTCAGCGATATGGGTTGACCTGTTTCACCTTTACCGATTCCGTGTTTAATGTCCCCGAATTTCATGCCGAAGCCATTCTGAAAGAAATGATCAAACGTGATCTCCGTTTGTCCTGGTCGGCGTGGTTCCGGGAACGCGAACTGAATGAATCGTTTGTTGGGCTGGCCACACGTGCCGGTTGCAGAAACTTTATTTTCTCTCCGGACGGGTTTTCGGACAGAATCTTGAATCGATTAAACAAAAACATGTCTCGAAAAGATATTTGGAGAAGTATTCATCTGATGTCCGCCAACCAGGGTTGCCAAGTCAGTTATAATTTTTTCAAAAATCCGCCGGGACAGAGTTGGATGGCTTTTTTTCAACTCGTTCTTTTCTGTTTGTTTGCGAAATGGAATATGGGCAGACGAATTCATTTCGAGTTTAATTCCCTGCGGGTTGAACCCCATACAGAACTGTATCGGCTTGCGGTTTCCGAAGGATTGATCCGAGCGGGTGATTCGGTTTTGAACCCAGTATATTATACGCAGAACAAAACGGTCATTATTGAAACCATTTTTAATTTGGCACTCCAATGTGTTGGAAAGTAAACAGGTTTTCCAGCTCGGCATTTCAATGGTCCGGAAAGTCCGGATGATTCGGTTACCTATTCATGAGGGGAAAGTATGAACACGCTGCCGGGATTTGCCATCGGAGTTATCATCGTGTTGGGAATGGCCTTCATTCCGCCTGATTGGGTCCAGGCGAGGGCTATCGATCCGAAAATCGGGTATGATTTCAACGGGAAAGAGTTTGTGCAAAAATGGAAGGGGGAAAGACCCAATATTATTTGGATCGTCATTGATACGTTGCGCTACGATCATCTATCCACCAGTGGTTATGAGAGAAACACCAGTCCCGAGATTTTCGATCTGGCCGCCTCATCCGTCGTGTTTCATCGAGCTTTTTCAGCTGCTCCCTGGACTCTTCCATCCTTTGTATCCATGCTTCTCGCCAAACACGCATTTCATCACAATATGAATCAGCCTTTTGTGAGACCAGGAGAAACAGTCAACGGCAGGATGCTGCCGCTCCTGATTCGGGATGCCGGATACCGAACGGTTTCCATCCAGACCAACTGGTTCAGTCAGTACTTCGATAGGGAGTTCGAGGAGCGATATTATTTTGGCACCGAAAACGTGGTTCAGGACCATCTGGCGATCAACCAATCGCTGAAATGGCTGGCGTCCGGAAACAACAGCCATTCGAAATTTTTCATGTTTATCGGATTGTTCAGCCCTCACTGGGAATATCAGACCCGAAACGGTTTCCTGGAGCATTTTGTAATGGATGACCTGTATCGGACTCAACAGCCTGTTTCGGTACTGATTCCAGGAGGCATGCCCAACGCCATTGTTTTTCAGGATTTGAGCCGCCCGATGCAATACCTTTTGGGATGGCCCCGAAGTCCATTGGGATATTATCAGGATTCCAGACTCTACATAGCCGCCTACGACTCGGAGATAAAATATGCGGATTATCAGATCGGCCGCCTCCTGGATGCATTAAAAAATCGAAACCTTTTTGATGATTCGCTCATAGTCGTTGTGAGTGATCATGGTGAAAACATGGTGGATCACACGCCATATTTTTCACACGGAACCAACCTCTGTAATTCGAATGTGCATGTCCCCCTGATCATCAAATTCCCAGGGCAGAATTTCCGGCTCGATATTCAGGAAAACGTCCGCTCGATCGACATTTTTCCAACAATTCTTGATTATCTGTCTATTCCGGCGGAAGAGATGGATGGCGGGAGCCTGATACCCATTGTGTTGGGGATCCCTCAAAACCCCGATGACCGGCCGGTGATTTCCTATCTGGATGGTAACGATGAATTTGAGAGATCCATCTCGATCGTTTGTGGTGATTACAAAATGATTTGCACAGAGACCACCCTGGAGTTGTACAATTTTCGGGAGGATCCGGCAGAGTCCATGAATGTGGCCGCGTTTCATCCCGCGGTTTTGGAAACACTTCGAGACAAACTTTCCCGAACATATTCCGGACTCCCGAAGGTATGGGATCACGATTAAATGGGGGGATCATGAATTTGGTGAATAACCGCTTGTCTGATCAAACCGAGGTTCCGATCGTGGTTGTTTCGGGGCTTCCACGATCCGGAACCTCCATGGTGATGAAAATGCTGGAGGCCGGTGGCATTCCCCTGCTGACAGACGGACTTCGAAAAGCTGATTCGGATAACCCCAACGGATATTTTGAGTGGGAACGGGTTAAAAAATTGAAGCAAGGAGACACCGCCTGGCTGCACGATGCGAAGGGAAAGGCGGTTAAAGTCATATCCGCTCTTCTGGAATATCTTCCAGAGGGTTATACATACCAGGTTGTTTTCATTCATCGAAAAATGAATGAGATACTGGCTTCTCAACGAAAGATGCTGGTGAACCGAGGTGTTTCTCCGGATACGGTGAACGAGGCGGAAATGGCGGGTCTGTTCCGGAAACACGTAGAACAGACGACGGCCTGGTTGCAGCGGTATTGCCCCGGACGGCATCTGTTTCTCGATTACAACCGCCTGATGATGGATCCATATCCCGAAATACAGAAGCTCCATGTTTTTTTCCATGAAAAACTGGATCTGATGAAAATGCGGGATGTAATTGAACCGGGTCTGTACCGGCAACGCAAATAGACAGTGGATAACAGATTCTCTGTTCTACCGGACCCTTTGTGGCAGGATAAACGGTGATTCGGGTACCAGTGATTCGAGTTGGCTCATGATTGTATCGGAAAGTGTTGGAAGGGATGGTTTGCGGCTGATTGTCTGGTTTCCACTTCGCTGGATGCTGGAAAGGCTTTCCTTTGCCCATTGTCTGGCTCTTCTCCGGCGAATCGGAGATCTCCATTGTATGGTGTCACCCGGGAAAAGAAGAAAACTGGCAGCCAATTACCATCGATTGTGTCGAAACAGAGTTCCCGGTTCCATGCCGCCTGCACAGGATGTCATACGGGAGTATTTCCGGAACCATTATATCGACCACCTGATGATTTTCCGCTTTCCCGGGGCTGGGCAACAAGAGATTTTCAAACACGTGGAATTGGAAGGCCTGGAGCACCTGGATCATTCCCTGAAAAGGGGACATGGCACGATTTTGGTACATGGCCATTTCGGTCCGGTTCATCTGCCGTTGGTATCCCTCGGCCGAAAGGGGTATTCGATGATGCAGATCACCATGCCATCCGACGAAGGGCTGAGCCGGATCGGCCGGAATGTCGCGTTTCGGTACCGGCTGCAATATGAAAGCCGGTTTCCGGCCGAAATGGTTGATGCCAGAAGTTTTCTCCGTCCGGTGATCCGATGGCTGGCCGGTAACGGTGTGGTCATGATAACCGGTGATGGGAGCGGTACATCGAAACGGGCTGGAAAACACGAAATTTTTCCATTTTTCGGGTTTCCAGTGGCGTTCCCCCTGGGACCGGCCCGCTTGGCTCGGAAAACCGGTGCAGAACTGCTCCCGCTGTTTATTGTCCCCGGGAAAACCGGATCGTATCGGGTGGTGATCGAGCCGCCGATCCCGACTTCTTTGGATGCGTCCGGCGACGGTGGCGTCGTTGGAGCTTTTATTGAACGATTAGAGAAGTATATCGTTTATTTTCCAGGTTTTATGCATTTTTTGGATCGGTTTGAGATGGGGAGGATGATTGAAACTCCGAAATCGGATGCTCCCTCTATCTGTTGAAAAAGGATAACTTTGTACCGCATTATCAACCATAAAAAAAGAGTCTTGACCTGGTTGTTCGACCGGATAGGATCCCATCTGTTCCGACCTTTTTCTGATCCGACGGATCTGTCGGAGTTGGATTCCCGTTGTGTGAAGGAAATACTTGTCATCCGCACGGCCTATATCGGCGACGTGGTCATGACGCTCCCCATTCTGAAACCACTCCGTGCCCGTTTTCCTCATGCCTCCATTACCTTTCTGACATCTTCTCAGGCCGCACCACTGTTGGCCGGGAATCCGAATATCGACCAGATTATTGAATTCAATCCGTTTTGGTTTTACCGGGCTTCCCCTCTCCGATATCCGTCATGCCTCCACCGACTCAGAAAGAAGCGATTTGATCTGGTGTTGGAGGCTCGAGGGGATTTTCGAGAAATTTTATTCCTTGCTTTTCCCCTGAAGGCCCGCTATCGGCTTGGCTATGATGTGGGAGGTGGAGGGTTTCTGCTGACCCATATCGTTCCGCATCCTGCCGTGAATCATCGGATTTTGTACCATCTGGATATGGTTCGCTTTCTGGGGGCGGCGGTGGATTCAACCCAACTGGAATGGGAGATACCGGAGGCTCCGGAGGAACATCGCCATATTCTGAAAATACTT
>CAZTKB010000198.1:6163-6596 GCA_964614125.1 uncultured Desulfobacterales bacterium
ATACTTTGATAATGTCCAGGAGGTCAGCTGGTCTTTTTACGTTGGCGGGTATCAGCCAGCGCAGAAGTGGCTAAAAGATCGCGGAGAGAAGTTGTTGGGCTTTGCTGAGGTTAGCCACTATCAACGTATCCTGAAAATTCTTCAGGACAATGAAATCCGTTTTCCCTTCTGGTGCGCACACCCGGGATCCCGGCTGCCTCTCAAAAAATGGGGGGAAGACCAATATGTTGAAGCCTTTAACCGGATTTCCGAAACCTTGAACTGTCCGCTGGTGCTGTTGGGGGACTCCCGGGAAGTGGAAGAAATTGGCCGGATCTCGATTCGGTTGCGGACCAGATATGCCGATCTCACCGGAAAACTGACCTTGCGGGAATTGACTGGTATCATTCGCAGATCCTCTTTGTTTGTCTGCAATGACAGTGCACCCATGCAT
>CAZTKB010000199.1:0-6596 GCA_964614125.1 uncultured Desulfobacterales bacterium
TACATGAAGTGGACCAGGTGGTTCACGGTGCGGGAAGGGTACCGGATATCGAAGGCCTGAACCTGGATGCGGCGGGTATCCGGTATGACCGGGGGGGAATTGTCGTCGATTCCGGCATGCGGACCAGGAATCCACGGGTTTTTGCCGCAGGAGACTGTGTTTCTACGATTCAGCTGGCCCGGGTAGGGGATCTGGAGGGTCACACCGCGGCATGGAATATCCTGTCAGAGTTCGGGCAGGGAAAACCTGCGACGATGGATTATGATGCCGTTCCGGCCGTGTTGTTTACCTATCCCCAACTGGGGACCGTGGGAAAAACCGAACAAGCCTTGCAGGAAGAAGGAATCACGTACCGAAAAAGCGCCGCTTCCAGCCTGGGGTGGCCTACCTATCGCCGGGTGGGGATGAAACATGCGGCGTACAAGATTCTGGCAGATGAATCCGGGCGGATTCTGGGGGCTCATTTTCTGTCGGACAATGCTTCGGGAATGGTCAATACCGTCCGCCTGGCCATGATTAACGATATCCCGGTCGATCGGCTCTACCTGCAGAGCATCCTGGGGCCGTACCCGTCCCGGGAAAGTGATCTCATCTATATGCTGAAACCCCTGACAGATCTTTCAAGTTGACATGGAAGGTTTTTCCGGGCTCCGTTACCGGATTTTTTCGGAAAGTGTTACGAGAAGCGGCATGGCCACCGCCCATACGGCGGCAATCATGGTCAAGCTGTAAGGCAGGGAAAAAGGAATCTGGGCCGCTCCCAATTGGAAGCCGGCATAATATGCGGCCGGACCTCCCATGGCGCCAAGGCAGGCTGCCAGGAGGGTTTTCCCTTTCAACCAGGAAAAAAAATAGTTCAAGGTTGTTGCCAGATTGATCCACAGGCCGATCATCCACAGCGGGCTGAAAAAGCATTTCAAGTAACCGGATGGGTGAAATGCGTCACCGGCGATTAACAGCGAGTCGGCCACCAGGCCGATGAACGCGGCAGCCGCGGCCAACCGGATTTCCCGGATATAGGAAGGGGACGTGGCGGCGGATAGAATCAGCCAGAATCCAGCCAGCAAAGGGCCTATCCAAAACCGATTGTTTGCCGCGCCCAGTACGGAACCAAACCAGACAGCCTGAAAAGCGATGAATCGGATGGCTGTTGTCATGGCAGAGCTGAACCCGAACCCTCCCGCCACCCGGGTTTGGCGAAAGTCATCTGTACATCCCCGATATAGCGCTCATGAAACCCGGCTTCGCAGTAACAGAGATAAAAAAGCCACATGCGGATAAATGGTTCCGGATATCTCAAACACCGGACCTTTTCCAGGTTCTGATTAAAGCGATGCCGCCATTCCCGAAGGGTACGGGCGTAATGACCGGTAATATCCTCCAGGTCAATCAGTTTGAGGTCTGATGCGGCTGTGGCTGCCTGGCAAAGGGCTGTGATGGACGGGATGCTGCCTCCGGGGAAAATATAGCGTTGAATGAAGTCCACGCTTCGGATGTAACGGGGATAGATCTGGTCTGTCATGGTAATTCCCTGCAAGGCCATCAGCCCGTTTTCTTTCAATAAACGACCGCATTGACGGAAAAATGTCTCCAAATAGGCATGTCCGACCGCCTCGATCATCTCGATGGAAGCAATTTTGTCGTATTTTCCTTTCAGATCCCGATAATCTTCATACAAAATCTGTACTCGACCCGCCAGGCCCAATTGCCGGATCCGCTCTCCGGCGTATTCAAACTGTTTGCGGGAAATGGTAGTTGTGGTGATACGGCAGCCGTATCGGCAGGCGGCGTGGATGGCAAAGCCACCCCACCCGGTTCCGATTTCCAGTAAGTGATCCTCTGGTTTCAGGCGCAGTTTGCGGCATATCCGTTCGTTTTTGGCGATGGATGCCTCCTGCAGGCAGTTTTCGGAATTTTCGAAAACCGCGCAGGAATACATCATCGTGTCATCCAGAAACAACTCGTAGAGTTCATTTCCGATGTCGTAATGAGCGTGGATGTTTTGTCGGCTTTTTGGTTTTGTGTTTCGGTGCGCAACTGCGAACAGGCGGTGAATGGGAGCAGTTAGCCGTGAAAAGCCGCTGTCGATTTGCTGCATGACGGCCTGATTCTGCAGGATGATCCGGATGAGAGAAACCAGGTCGTCGCAATCCCAGAATCCGGCCATGAAGGATTCCGCGGCTCCGATGCTGCCTCCAAGAATCAGGCCGCCGTAAAACCGGGAATCATTCACTTGGAGGTTTGCAACTGGGTTCTGGTCTCCGGGCGACTCCCCGAAATGGAAGGTTCCCCTGTCATCCGTCAGCCGGATGGTTCCAAAACGGACTTCTTGAAGAAGGCGGTGAACCAACGTCCGGGCGAAACGGTCCAAAAAATCCGGACGGGCGGCCAGCCTTTTTCTAAATTCCGGACATACAATCGATGGATTCATGGCAAAACAGACCCTTGGTTTTCAAATGGATGGGGATTTTCATAAAAGGGGATATGTTTGCACCAGAGACGCAATGCCTGCCAATAAATCATGGAAACAACTTTTATGGTCATCACCGGATACGCGAAAAGAATGCGGTTTAATGAGTTCTCATTGATCTCCTGCCGGTCAAGGGTAAGGGTAGCATCGAAATATTTCTTTGGTCCATGAAAGTTGTTCATGTGGATGTTCAATCGGGGGCCGGGGGTCAGAAACCGCCAGTCATAGTGCATATCCATTCCCAGGAAAGGGGAAACGTGAAATGATTTGGGAAATTGGTGGTAATGCCATCCATCTTGAGGGGCGGCAGAAAGACAATCCAGGACATAGCAGTAGGTCTGCCCCCATGGCGTGTTGTGCACCTCGATGACAATCGTGTCCAGGTTGTTACCGGCAGGTTCGAAACAAAAATAAAAGGTTGCGGGATTGAAGCAATGCCCGAAATACCGAAAATGGCAAAGCATCCGGATGGGGCCCTCCGGCCGACGATGGATATGGGTATGTACCAGTTGCCGGACGGTCTCGTCGATCGATATCGATGGATCGCCGAAATGGTCTTTTCTTTGCAGCCATGCGAAATTGGGTTTTCCGACAGACCATAGCCGGCTGGCTTGAAACGCTGTATCCGTTTCGGAGAGGTCCAGGTAAACCAGAAATAGGCGATACGAGAAAAAATTGGCCCGCGGGAGAAAACGTCGATGCCGGATGTGCCCCACGTAGATGCAGCTATGCATGTCAAAGTTCCTTCCCGAACCGTTTACAGACTTCCAGCGCGCTTCGGACACCATCCTCGTGAAACCCGTACCCCCAATATGCACCGCAGTAATGAATCCGGTCGACACCGCTGATTTCAGCATGCCGTTTTTGGGCGCCAGGAGCCTGGGTCGTGTAGATGGGATGTTCGTAACGATACGTTCCGATTACCTGGGCCGGATGAACAGCGTCAGGCCGGTTCAGGGTGACGCAAAATTCGCGGGAGCTCTGAATCCCCTGCAGGATGTTCATGTCGTAGGTTACGGCCACCCGGTGTTGCACCTGCCGGGGGATCAGGTAATTCCAGCTGGCCCAAACCCATTTGCGTTCCGGCAGTATGGTTGTATCGGTATGCAGGGTTACGGTATTTTCCTGGTACGGAATGGCTCCCAAAATCTCCTGTTCCAATGGGGTGGGTTTTTCGATCATGGCCAGTGCCTGATCACTGTGAGTGGCAATGATCACGTGGTCGAATTGCATTGTTTGATCCCGTGTTACAACTTCGACTCCGTCCGGTAGCCGGCGGACGCGCTGCACCGGACATGAGGGCCGGATCTGTTGGGCAAACGGCCGGATCAGTGCGTCCACATACTGCTTGGACCCTCCGGTAATGACTTTCCATTGCAGGGGGTGGGGTGATTCGAAAATACCATGGTTGTGGAAAAACCGGACAAAGGTTCCCAACGGAAACCTTTCAAAAGCTTCAGGGGCCGCAGACCATAGGGAAGAACCCATGGGAATGATGAAATAATCGATAAAGCGTTCGGAAAACCCCTTTCGACGGAGATATCGCACCAAGGGTTCGTCGTCATGCTCGATTCGGATCAGTTCCGGAAACTGTTTCCGGAACCGGACGATCTCCCACATCATCCGCCAATGAGAAATATCCACCAGAAGTCGGCGCTGAGCGAATGTGGTGTTGAAGGTATGCGGACTCCATTCCAGATTGGTTCTCTCACATTTGACGCTCAGGGTCATCGTGGTCGGCTGGGAAGGGATTTGCAACCGTGACAGAAGTTTGCAGAAATTGGGGTAGGTCGTTTCGTTGAATACGATAAATCCGGTATCGACCGGGAATATTCCCTCCGGGGTCTGAGCAGGTACGGTATGGGTATGTCCTCCGATATAATCGTTGGCCTCGAATACCGTGATGTCATGGTCCCGGTGCAGAAGATACGCGGCGGTCAGGCCCGATATGCCGGTGCCGATAATCGCTGTTTTCATACTGGCATGTCCCACCGTTATAGTAGTAAATTGGTTTTCCCTCCATGGGGTGCTGCGATATATTGGGTTCGCCCTGGATAATGGTGTGCCGGATTGTCATGAGGCCGACATCCATTGGAGCAGAAGAGAGGCGATCCAGCTGGATATCGCGCAGAGGATTCCTCCCCACAGGATGTCGACAATTACGATCGAAACCGGCCACACCCGAAGAAGGGAGTGGTTGGTCATATCATAGGTTCCGTACAGCACGATGCCGAAAACAAAACCCCAGAAAAGCGAGGATGACCGGATGTTTTCCGGATCAATATGCGGAAGTACGAACAGAACGATCCCGGCCGGGATGCAGATATACACCATCATGGCGGCCCAGAGGATTGGATCCAGCGATGCATTTTTCATGCGTACCACAGAGGAAAGCCGGGAAAGATAGAAATTTCCCATGATCCGGGCCAGCCAGAGATAATCGATCACCACGACAACGGGAATGAGAAGGAAAAACACCTTGAGGCTGTTTGGCATGGTTTATCGGTCCTTTCGGGGAGGCATGGGAAAAAAAACACTGGTTGTGCCGGCATATGCCGCATAATCCGGATGGGTTCGAAACTTTTCTTCCAGCATGGGAACCCCGGAAACCTTCAGGATGAGGAGGGTGACTGTCAGGGGACCTGCAAGAGCAATCCAGAAATATGGGGTCCCCAAGGTAAAAAACCAGATTCCCCACCACAGAACCACCTCACCGAAATAATTGGGGTGGCGGGACCAGGCCCACAGGCCGGTAGTCATCAGTTTTCCGCGGTTGGCCGGGTTGTTTTTAAATGCGGCGAGCTGGCTGTCTGAAATGGATTCCCAACAGAAGCCGAAAAGCCACAGGAAACCACCGAAGGCATCGGCCGGCCCCAGCGGCGATTTCGGGGCTGCGGCGACAGCCGTGAGAGGGGTTGCGGCAATGGTCAGCAAGATTCCCTGCAGCAAAAAAACCTGGGCGTAAGACCTGGGAACAAACCAAGCTCCCCACTCCCGGCGCCATTTGGCGTACCGGCTGTCCTCCGGAACCTGCACATGACGTTTTCCGATGTGGTAAGCCAACCGCATTCCCCAAATGGCCACCAATACGGTAACCAGAAGCCATCGTAGGGATGGACGGCCCGTTACGGCCATGGCGCTGCAGGATGCAATAAGAAAACCAGGACCCCAGAAAATGTCGGCCATATCGTTGCGGTCATGGATTCTTGCCAAAACGAACAATCCGGTTACGCACAGAAAGACAACCGCCAGTGAGGCCCAATATGCATGGAGCATTCATCCTCCTTGTTTGCAGCGCATCGGGAGAATTACCATGGTCAAGGCAACCATGTCTTTGGTGAATTCTGAACCAACAAAAAAGGCAGCCGACCATCACATCGGCTGCCTGAAAATCGGTTGGGGCCGGAAATTATCCGGGGATGGAAACCGGAGCCGCCTTGCCGATCAGCTCCATGGTTTCTTCGTATTTGGATCTCATGTCAATATGGGCACTGTCGATCTCTTTTTTCTGCGGGCTCCAATCCGAGGGACATTCGGTTTTCAAAGAGCCGATTTTGTCTTCCATCTCCGTGATGACAATATTGATTCCCTGGATATAGGGAAGAACCTTTTCCTTGTCTGCGGAAGGGAGTTTTTCCATTTTTCGGATCGCATCATACATTTTGGCTTTCCATGCGGTCAGTTCCATTTCCAGTCCATTGCAATAATCTACTACGTTCATGGCGTCCTCCTTGTTGAAATGATTGGGTCAGTCTGTTTCCAACGATCGGAATACCAATCCTGAAACGCATTCAGGAATTCAATCTAAAAGAATAAATGAATATATTTTAAGATTAACAATAAATAGTATTATTATGATTGTCAACAGGGCTACCCGACAATTTTTGAACGGTATTTCCGGTAGTAGTCCGACCTGCAGTCGGATAGAACAATGTTCCGTATTATTAGGTAGAAAGCAGCCAGAGCGCTGTCAAGGTGTTGGTCCTGATCCAGCTTTTTGGCGGAGGTTTTTCAGGGGCAATTGAGAGGCTGCCCACTGCTAAACGGCCAGTTTGCCCGCCGTCCCGGGGCGACCTATCCCGGCTTTCCGGCGGGTTTCCCCCCTGACAAACCATCCCCTCCCCAC